>QMSB01000045.1 GCA_003650815.1 Thermoprotei archaeon
GATGTACGCTATACCCGCATAGAATCCTTCTTTCTTTACCTTCTTTAGTGCTTCCAGTCTTTCTTCAGGACTCGGTGCACCAGGCTCAAATATTTTGGCTATTTCTTCTCGCAAAGTGGATAAAGAGAATGTTATTAGGACGCCGTGCTTTAAGGTCTTTAAGTCTTCTGGTAGAACAGCATTTCTATCTATTTCTTTAAGCAGGTCTAGGTCTCTCTGAATTAGTGTAGACTTTGTGAGACAGTGTACGGGAAACCGATATCTCGCTATGATTTCTAGGCATCTTCTTGTAACCATGTATTTCTCTTCAATAGGCATCCACGGCTCAGTAGCTGATCCTAGTGCTATAAAACCATATTCTTTTTTATTTGCTCTCCTCTTTAGCTCGCGTGCGAGAACAGTAGGCGCATTTACTTTAACTGCTAGCTCTTTTCCCATGTTTTCCCCGTATCTGCTTCCCCGAATATAGCAATATACGCAGTTAAATTGACAAAGCCTATAGGGATTTAGCGAATAATCGTCTAGAAACCATTCATCCCGTTTCTTATGCTTATTCAGTACTGACTTGACATAGATTTCCTTAACCACATTCTCCACGTTAAAGAAACGCTAAAGTATTTCTTTCTAACTGTCGAATAGTTCATGTGGCGCATAAAGTAATTATAGATACTGATATTGGTGACGATATAGATGACGCTTTAGCGCTGGCTCTAGCTGCTCTGTCTCCTGAGCTAGAGATTTTAGCTGTAACTACTGTATATGGTAGAGTTGATTTGAGAGCAAAGCTTGCAGTCAAGCTTCTGACCTCACTTGGGAAGGACGATGTTCCCGTAGCTAGAGGCTCTCCGAGCACTCTTTTGGGATATGTTCCTTCACATACTCCGTGTCAGGCAGAGGCTTTGAGTTCTAAAGAAGAGTACGAGATTGCTGAGGATGGCTTGGCTTTAATGGAGGAACTAATGGATACAGAAGACAATTTGACTGTGATTACACTGGGTCCTCTTTCTAATATAGGTTTTCTTTTGAAGAAGAGGCCTGATCTAGCGAAGAAAACGAGGTTTATTGTGATGGGAGGCTGCTTCTTTGAGAACAGAATAGAGTATAATATTAGGTGTGATCCTGAAGCAGTGGCTCTCCTGTTGAAGTCAGGTGCTGATACTACTATGGTCGGTCTTGATGTTACATTGAAGTGTATTATGTCGGACACCATGGTTGATATGCTTAAGAAGAATCCTAGGCTCTACGTCTTGAAGAATTATCTTGAAGCATGGTCTAAAAGAGCTAAACATAATCCTATTCTACATGACCCCTTAACAGTAGCTATTTCGTTTAAAGAGAACTTAGTTGAAACGATCCCAGCTAAAATAACTGTTGAACTAAGTGAGCCTAATAGAGGTTTAACAAAAATTACTAAAGGAGAATTTAACGCTAAAATATGTGTAGAAGTCAACGCCCAGAGATTTCTTCAACTGTACACAGAAAGAGTTCTTGCTAAGTATTCGTAAAAATAGGTTGTTATCAAGTAAGAAAATATTTACTACATAGTAGAATTTAGCAGAAATGCTTGTATTCTTAGTTATTCCTCTTGTTAATTGTAGAGGTGCTAGGTTCTCAAATTGGGTAAAGTGCCGAACTAATGTGAAGGTTTCGCGAAAATTTAGCGCTTATATCCACCAAGATAATCCTTTGGTCTTCTTGATGTATTTTCCTGTTACTGGTATACTAGTTCCGCATTTCGGGCACTTTTTGTCTTTTAGATTGTATTCAATTACTTTTGCTCCATACCGTCTTATTAGGAGTTCTCCGCATTCTGGGCAGTATGTGTTCTCGTAAGGGTGTCCAGGGACGTTTCCTATGTAGGGGTAATTTACTCCCATTCTTTTTGCCTGCTTGTATGCCCACTCTAGTTTCTCTATTTTAGTGGGAGGTTCGTGGTACATGTATTCGGGGTAGTAGCGTGTAAAGTGTATTGGTGTGTCTGGCCCGAGTTCTTTCAGGTGTCTTTCGATAGTTTCTATTATCATGTTTTCGCTGTCTGTGGCTTTAGTGACCACTAAGTAGACTATTTCTACGTGTACTCCCATTCTCTTTGCCTCTCTAGCGTTTCTCCAAACAACATTTACGTCAGCTGAGTTATACTTTCTGTAAGCTTCGGCATCGCCTTTTACGTCTATTTTGAGCCCGTCGAGCCCTGCTTTAATAAGCATTTTTAGAGCCTGTAAGGTTATGTATCCGTTACTCACGTAAGTGTTGTACAGTCCTCTTGTTCTGGCTAGCTTAAAGACGTCTAGTGAGTACTCGAAAAGAAGTATGGGTTCATTGAATGACACGCATGTTCCTTCGTCACCCCACTTCAGAGCCTTTTCTACTACCTTTTCTGGTGGAATACATGATGCTCTAGAGGGATTAGGTTCAGCTCTCGAAAGAGTCCAGTTCTGGCACCAGGGGCATGTGAAGTTACAGGACCATGTGCTGAAAGTGATTGCTGTCGAGCCGGGCCAGAAGTGGAAGAAAGGCTTTATTTCAATAGGTCTAGATTCTAGGGCTGAGAGATCTCCGTAGACTAGTGTGTATATGTCGCCTCCGATATTTACTCTAGTTTTACAGAAACCTTTCTCCCCCTCTCTTAACACACACTTGCGCTCACATACTAAGCAGCGAGCCTTACCTCCTCTCAGCTTCTCGTATAAAACTGCTTTCTTAACGGTGCTGTAATGTTCCATAACTCAAGACATATAGGTTTCACTTACTTAAAAGTGTTCTCAGAACTTAATTAAAAAGAAAGGCTTTTAGTTAGTTTAGTGAGTATTCCTATGATGTATGATGTAGTGATAATAGGTGGGGGGCCTGCTGGACTTACTGCAGCTATTTACTGTGCTAGATTTAAGCTTAAGACTCTAGTCATTGAAAGAGAGATGACTGGAGGAAAAGCCGCTTATGCACCATTAATAGAAAACTACCCTGGGTTCCCTGAAGGTATTAGGGGCTTGGATCTGGCTCAGAGACTATACGAGCAGGCTACTCGAGCTGGAGCTGAAGTGGTTTTCCCAGAAGAAGTAGTTGACGTAGACTTTTCCTCAAAAGTGAAGAAAGTTGTGACGAGAAGCGGTAAAGTGTATGAGGCTAGAGCCGTGATTATAGCTACTGGCTTAGCTAAGAAGCCTCAAATCAGGGGTGTAGACAAATTCTTGGGAAAGGGGGTTTCGTACTGTGCTGTATGTGATGCGCCATTTTTCAAGAATCAAGTAGTCGCAGTAGTCGGCTCAGATGAGCGCGCGTTTGAAGAAGCCTTACATTTACAGGAGTTCGCCTCTAAAGTAATATTAGTCACTCACTCTAAGGAGGTCTCTGCGCCAGAAACTCTGGTCGAGAAATTTTTAGGGAAAAATGGAGAGATTATTGAAGGCTACGCTATTGAAGTAAAGGGCTCAAATAGAGTAGAGAAACTCCTTGTAAAGAAAGATAGTGAAGTAGTGGAGCTAGAAGTTAAGGGAGTATTTATTGAAGTAGGAGAATACCCGTCTACAGAGCTATTCAAGAAAAAGGGAGTAGAAGTGGATGAAAGAGGATTCATTAAGGTAGACTCTCAGCAAAAAACAAATATTGAGGGAGTTTTCGCAGCAGGAGACTGTACTGGAAGAGGACTACAAGTAGTAGTAGCTGCTGGAGACGGAGCAGTAGCTGCTCTCTCCGCTTATAAGTATATTAAGACCGCTCTCAGATAGCAGCCATCTATTCTTAAAGTCAGATTCACTGATACCCTTGGCGCTTAACTATAATTCCTCACTACAAGCGATTTATTTACAACGATACCTCTGTTCTCTAAAGTAACCAAGTATACAAGTCACGAAATCTTCGAGGAAATCTCTATATTATTCACCATGTTATTTACTCTATGACTGTATACATTACGGTGATAGGTAGCTCTAGCATAAGAGACCGCGAAGTATGGGATATGGCTTATAGAGTAGGCTACTTAATAGCCAAGAAGGGAGGAATACTGGTTTGCGGGGGGAGAGGGGGAGTAATGGAGGCTGCAGCAAAAGGAGCTAAAGATGCTGGTGGCACTACAGTGGGAATACTGCCTGGCTTCAGTAGAAACGAGGCTAACCCCTACATTGATATAGCAATACCTACCGGCATGTCTCATGCTAGAAACGCTATCAACGTTTTAGCAGGAGACTCTGTAATAGTTATTCACGGTGGTTCAGGGACTTTGTCAGAAGTAGGCTTAGCTTTAGCTTACGGCAAGCCAGTCATCGCTCTAAAGAATAGCGGAGGAGTAGCTAGTCTTTTATCAGATAAGCTAATAGGAGGCTTCAAAGTACATGGAGCAGGCTCTCCCGAAGAAGCTGTAGAAAAAGCATTCTCTTCGTCAAAGTCTGTTTAAGTATCTGATAGAAATTCTCTGATGTGAAAGATTTACGAGAGTATTCGAGAACATTATAAGCTTTTTCGTAATATTAATATATCTTTTGAAAATAGTTCAACTGTGAAAAACGCTCTCCTGGCAGCTACTTTAGGATTATCTGCTATCTGCATTGTTCTTTTTGCTCTAAAAATCCATATTCTCGGCTTTGCGCTGTTCTCGATAGGCTTTACGCTGATCCAGGTTTTCTACTTAAGTTCACTATTTAAAGTCATAAGAAAGAAGCTCGGTGAGAAACACAGACTGCTCTTCTATCTGAAGTACATAGGTGCAGTAACTGTTGTCGTATACTTAGGCTTTTTCGTAGACTATCTTATTAGAATAGAGATTAGCAAACTGCCTGTAAAAGCTACAATGAATCTTTTATGGAGAATTACAGTAATAATAATACTATTCATAGTTTTAACACTTATGTATAGTGTTTATAAGTGGTTCAAGTCTACTAGAGGCGAAGTCGATAAAAAAGCTCTTGCTCTAGCCGCCATCTTGGCTACTCTAGTTTTCTTATGGAGAGTAGAGACTCTGATAACTATCAGAGGTCCATTCTGCTTAATCCTAGGTCCCTTCGTAATAGTGTTTCTTACACTAATAGTATTCTTCGCGACTATACTTGCTGTAAGCATGCCTAAAGGATTAGTTCAGGAAGTATTAGCTTCCTATATGCCCCTCATAGCTGTTCTCGCAGTACTGCTTTCTTGCACACCTAGACAGGAAATGTTATTCGCTCCAAGTCCCTTCTCTATAATAATTTGGCGAAGTCTCATTGTTATAATCTCGCTGATTGCGACAACGTTTCTTCACTCTAGGTACTGTGCAATTATGGCTAAAAAGTAGAGTGGGTATAAATTATATAGTGACCCCTAATGAAACTCCTCGGCGTAGCGCTGTTAGATAAAAATGACCTGCCTATTTTGGTAAGAACGTATAAGGAAGACCTAAACATAGACGATATTTCAAACATGATTTCTGTTGCCTGTACTTTTCTATCTAAGTCTTCTACTGAGAGCAGTAGAAGAGCCTTTATGTCCATAGGTGGGACCTCAATATACTATTTCAAAACAGTGAAGAGAGGATGTATAGTAATAGGTGAAAAGGTAGAGCAGGATACTCTCTCTAAAGTCGCTAAAGTGCTCGTCGAAATAGAGATCGAGAAAATAGAGACTCCGCTGGAAGAAGTAATGTACGCTATTGACAGGATTGTAGCCGCTACCTTCGGGGAAGAGAACTTTATAAAACAATTTCTCGGCGAGGAAACTCTTCAAGAATACAGGTTGGTATTTGTCAGCGACGACTATGTAAGTTCTCTTAACTTCAACATAGATGATAAACTTTCACGTGAAGTAAGAAGGCTAATTAAACAATCTAAGAAAAATATTACTTCTGAAAAGACTTCTAGTGGAGAAGATATAGTTTTAGTACGTCTCGGCTCTAGAAAAACTCTCTGTCTTATAGGACAAAAACTAGACGAAAAAACTAGAGAGAAAATAGAACGCCTAGTGAATATCTTTCAGATAGATGCCCCTTCAGTTCTCTTAACCGGTCAGTATAAAAAGATGTATGATTCTGTGAGAGCATCATATGAGCTCTTAGTTGACAACGGGAAAGACTTCATGTTATATGAAATCTACAATATGCTCTCTCAGGGACTCACTCTAAAACAAATCGTCAAGAAAATGTACAGAGAACACTATATGGAGACACTGTAGAAAAACTTTATTACATGCAGTACTAGTAATACATGTATGTCAGAACCTCAGAAAAGACCTATCTCTGTTAGAGGAATAGACAGAAGTCTCTACGACGAAGCACTAAAACTAGCGCACCAGACAGGCAGAACTATAGGCGAAGTAATTAATGAGGCACTAAAGCTTCTAATAGCTTTCTATGAAGGCGTATCAGAGACAGTGTCCCTTGAAGATAAATACAAGCCTCCTAATGTTACAGAAATAACTGGTATTGATGAATTAACCGTGTCTAAGGAAGACTTAGAGTCCGAAAATAGACCAGTACTGTTCAAGAATATTAAGAGACTCAGATTCAGCGAAAATGTTCCTCAAGATACTTTCAGCAGTAAAGTGTACTTAATAGTAGTCTGCGACGAAGTAGTAATTCCCCACACTCTATCTAAGCTAGAAGTAGCCAAGAAATGTAGATTCGTTAAAAAGCTACGCTACGAAGATGAAGACTAGCACTCTAGGTGCTGTTCGATAAACTCTTCTAGGTTCTTTAAGTCTTTTAGCCTCAAAGTTAGTATTGGAAACTGAATAGCACCAGCTCTTCTTTTCCCTCCACCAGTTACTCCTCTTTCTCTTAGATAGCTGAGAAGAGAATCTATTATCTTGGATACGTCAGCTTTAAATGATCCAAAGTGAAGCTTCTCTACTGTGCCGTCTTCTCTGACAGCCGCTACTAGCACTAAGTCATATTTTTCTTCCAGTCTAAACATAAGCTCGCGGTAAATAGCTCTCTCGTCTCGCTCACTAGGATTGTAGTAAAGAAAGCTATTCTATTACTTATACTTCTTACTCTTGATTCAAGTATATTTATTTTCTCTAAAGCTTTATCATATGCTTTGGATTCCTCTCTTAAGTATTCAATAAGGTCTTTTATTTTATCTTCAATTAGCATTGCTAAAACTATGCGTCTAAACTCAGAGCTGTCCGTATTTATTAAGTAGGCTTTGTGTATCATCCACGCAAAAGAATCTTTTCTGCTCTCACCTGTATCAATTAAATCAACTGCCTTCAGCAATTTCTCGTAACCTTTAGCTAACTTAATATCAAGTAAAAATGAGACAAGACGAGCTGCACTCGGAAACTCTCTTGTCTTAATCAGCTTCTCTATTTGTTCGCCTCTTCTAACTAGGAAAAGACCAGTTACCCCGTGATGATCAAATAAAAGAGCCTCATCTTCCACAATGTAGCCTCGGGAAGGAGGAAGCTCTACTAAAATATAGTCCTTAATTTTCATTGAATAGAGCTTTCTAGGCTTAGGAAACTCTACCTCGCTTACGCCACACTTAAAACCCTGTTTTCTCAGCCACTTAACTAGAAGAGCTGACGCTAGTATGCCGTCCCAGTCACCGTCACTCAGTATCTTCACACCATGTCTTCTAGCAAATTCTACTAATGCCGTAGATGCGTCCACGAGAAAACTTAGAGTTCATATTCTTAAGTTTTGAGAAGAGGAGGATCAGGCAGTACTTCGACCCCCTTATCGGGGGGGCATCCCCGCCTCTCATCCCTCCTCACTTAGTATTTTATTTTCGTGTGTAATAAGGTTTTCTCTGTGAAGCTTGTAGGATTTATTGATGAGAGTGGTAGGCCTGTTCACTGTTGCTATTTTACAGTAGCTTGTTTATGGTGTATTGTAGAGAAAGGAGTTTCCTACTACTCTGTTGGCAGAGCTCTTGTTTCCGAGATATCGAGGAAATATTCTTTAACTAAGGCTAAGGAGCTTAAGTACTCGTATTTTAGGAAAAGGGGTGTGTCTCATAGAGTGGTGAACATGATTCTTGAGCACTTCGCTGTATCGTATGAATGTAGGCATGTACTTGAGCGAGTAGAGTCTGTTGAAACTAGACTAGAGTTTATAGAAAAGGTGGTTAAGAAGGTTTTATCTAAGGCTCCTCGAGTAGACAGCATAACAATTATTATTGATGAGAATCCTGTGCCATTGAGGTATTTGAGAAAAAGATTACTAGAAGCTGTTAGAGAAAGTAGAAAAGTGTCCGTAGAGATTAAAGTTAAGAGTAGTATTAAGGTTAAGGGTTTACAGCTAGCAGACATTATAGCAGGCTACTTGAGAGAATTTAAGAGACTTTAATAAAAGCTATTTTATTGAGCACTTCTTCAGAGAGTATTCTGTGGTGTCTTGAGTAGATGAGGTGACTCCTCTCGATTACTTCGTTTCTATCTATGATATGAGGTCCTGGTTTTTCGACCATTAGTGACGCTGCTGCACATCCCACTGCTGAGGCCCAGAGAACGTCTTCTTCAGTGAGGTAGGTGTAAATGAAGCCTCCAGCGTACGCGTCTCCAGCTCCCGTAGACTGTTCTGCTGTAGTAGGGTAAGCCGGGATATAATACTCTCCCTTCTCGCAGAAAACTACCACTCCTCTGTTTCCCAGACCAAGAGAAACTACTGTTCCTTTAGCTGAAAGCTTCCTTAGATACTTAAACCAAGAGTCTCCGAAGAGAGCTTTCGCTTCCCTTAGTGATACTCTGAAATGATTCACAGAGCATAGGCTCTTCAAGAGCTCTTTATTAGAAAATAAGACTACTTTACCTCTCTCATCAAACCTCCTCAAGTAGCCCTGAGGATCAAGTGATAAAAACTCATAGGATTTTTTGAGAACTTCTGTTGAAAATTCCTGAGCTACTGGAGATACATGAATATACTCTATTCCCTCGGGAAAGCTGAGTATTTCAACACACCTTTTAAGCAGATACAGTTCCCTTCTCTCACCATTATAGACTAGCTTAAATCTAGTAGTCTCTGCGCCAGGAACAATAGATACATGACTTAAATCTACGTACTCTCTCAAAAACTCCCAGTAATTCAATGGAAAGTCTCCGCCGACAGCCGATATAGCGTAGGGCTTTACTCCTAAAGAATATAAAGTGAGACCTGTATAACTAGGAGGCCCGCCGAGAGAAACTAGAGTCCTACTAGAGAAAACTATCTCATCCACAGTGATATGTCCTGCTACAAATATCCTCATCAAATCACTCTCTAAGATACTCTATGATCAGTCATAGCTACCAGTACCTTACCTCGAAGTCGTCAAACTCTCCTCTATACTCCTCCCACTCTACATCAACTTTATCTACTCTAGCGAGTGGAGGACCGCGATGAGCCCATTTAATAACCTTCTTGACGGCGTCTTCAGGGCCCTCTAGTACAGCCTCAACTCTACCATCAGGCAGGTTTTTCACCCACCCCTTCACACCATACATTCGAGCAACTCTCCTCATATTCGCTCTGAAGAATACTCCCTGAACTATACCAGATATAAACAAATGGGCTCTAACCATCTTCGCCATAACTCTCCCCATATTTTACACAAAAACCAATTTAAGTATTCTAGTGCTTAGCTTACATAGTGGCGAAAACTGTTTACACTATTGGACATTCGAATAGAAGCTTATCAAAATTTATTAGACTACTCAAAAAACATAAAGTAGCTACTGTAGTCGATGTGAGAAGATTTCCCACTTCTAAGAAATTCCCTCACTTCAAAAAAGAAAACCTGGAGAAAGAACTCGAGAAAAACGGCATAAAGTACTTCTGGCTAGGCGAACTCCTCGGAGGTCTGAGACCCATAAGGTATGAAGACTACATGAAGACAGATGACTTCGCTAAAGGACTAAATAAGCTCATTAAAATAATTGAAGAACACAGTCCAGTAGCGTTAATGTGTAAAGAAAAACTGTGGTTTAAGTGTCATAGACGATTTATCTCAGACAGGCTTGTCGAAAAGGGATATCAAGTTATTCATATTATAGACGACAATAATACCTATAAACATAAAGGGAGAAAGTAATATTCTTTCTCTTATTTCTTCAGGTAAGCACATGAGCAGAAGTAGTCTAGGTATAGTACATTGTCTATGTGACGAGAAGATCTTTTCTCCAGCGAGAGATTTTGTTGAAGTAGGTGTTCGTGTCAGCAGTATTAATTATAGTAATATTGCCTATATGATTTTTACTCAAATACATTTATGTGCAGGTTTCTGTAGGCTGAGGCTTGATGTCTGACTCTGAGAAAGTTAAAAGAGTATAGGGCTTAAGCGAGAACTCCACTTAGTAGAAGCTGTAGCTATCGGCATTGGAATAGTTATTGGAAGTGAGTAGTGAAGTACCAGTATACTTTATATCCAAGAAAAAGTGAAAATATAGTCTTATTTTCTTTACTTAATCTTCTTAAAGACTTGAAGTAGTGATTTAAATAAAGGCCTCTTAGATACTTTGTTATGAAAAAGCTACTCTTTATTGGATTGGACTCTGCGCTGACATACTTTATTGAGAAATTCACTGAAGAAAAAGTAATGCTGTTTACAGCCCGGCTAATGGAAAACGGCTGCTACTTCAAGGCACTGCCTTCACCTCCAACAGATACTCCAACAAACTGGGCTACCTTAATGACAGGATGCTGGGCAGGAACACACGGTTTAACAAGCTTCAACGTCCATCTGCCAGGAGACCCTCTAATAAAACGCTACAGTACTCTCAACAGTAAGCTTTGTCAGGTAAAGTTCCTCTGGGATCTGCTAGAAGAATATGGATACAGATGTGTAGTAGTAAACTATCCTGTAGCATGGCCCTCAACACTCAAAAGAGGAGTAGTTATAGGAGGCCCTGCTCCACTAGGCTCGCACTGGAGAATAGGCTTTTCTAAGTGCTTTGCCACAAAAACTCTTAAAGGAAAGTACTCTCCGCCTACACTAAAAATAGAGTTTAAAGAAAGCAGAAACCCTGTTCTAGTTGAGAAAAGCGAAATAAAGCCTCTAGAAGCAGAAGTAGACTTATTCATGCAACTGAATAGAGATAAAATACACTACACAGTTAAGAGAACCCCTAAATACACTCTAGGACTAATCGGTGAAAAAGAATACGAGAAAGCAGTTTTACTCAAAGGAGATAAGATCTTAGCTGAGCTCAAGGAAGGAGAATGGAGTCAGTGGATAATAGATATTATCGAGACAGATAAGGGCGAGACTAGAGCAGCAATTAAAGTAAAGCTTGTTCGCCTAGCAGGAGACGCCGGCGACGTAAGATTTTACTGTACAGACTTCTTTGATACTAGAGGCTGGTCTTACCCAGAGAAACTGGCTGACGAAATAGTAGAGAAGATTGGCCCCTATACAGAGGGATTCGAACACCCGGGCATGCACGAAGACCTAGGGTACGTATCGTGGCTCGAAGACAACTACAGTACTTTACTCGAGCAGGCTAAAATGCAGGCAGAGTGGTTTACTAAAGTAGCGAAGTACCTTAAAGACAAAGAGAAATGGGATGCTTTCATAATGCACTTCCACTTACCCGACGGCCTTAACCACTGGCTCTTAGGATATCTTCATCCAGAGCATCCGCTTTACAGTAGGGAGCGTGCTGAAATAGCCATGAGAGTTTATCGCGAAGGCTACCGCATAATGGACTATATGATCGAGAAGATCGTTTCACTAGTAGATTTAGGGGAAACAGTAGTGGTTATCGCGTCAGATCACGGCTCGATGCCTCATTGGAAGTTCGTTAACCTCCTGCCGGCACTCATCAAGAGAGGTCTTATAGCCTACAAGTGGGACTCTGAAGAAAGCTGCTACATAGTGGACTGGAGTAGAACAAAAGTATTTCCCTACTTCGAGCCGAGCTATATTTGGGTGAACTTGAAGTCAAAGTATCCTCACGGCTCAGTAGAAGACAGCGAGTACGACGAAATAGTAGAAGAGACAATCAAAGCTCTCTACAGTATAAGAGACTTCGAGACAGGTGAATGCCCTATAGCAGTTGCTTTAAGAAAAGAAGACGCAGTCTACTTAGGTCAGTGGGGAGACCGCGTAGGAGACATAGTTTACTTCCTCAAGCCCTCCTATAGCTGCTGGAATACACCTAGATTTGATAAAATATCAGCAGAAGTCATGTGTCTGCCAGAAGTAGCTCCTGTCTCCACTAGACCAACAAACGTAACAGGATACCACTCAACATACCTGCCGAACGCCCGCATCGGAGTATTCGAAATACCTGCCCCAATAATAGTAGCTGGAAAGGGCTTCAAGAAAGGTTATAGAAGACCTAAGCCAGCCTTCATGACCGACATAGCGCCCACAATACTACATGCCCTCGGACTAGAAGTACCAGACTACATGGAAGGCAAAGTACTAAGAGATCTTCTCATCTAGCCGTACTCTCTTTCTAAAATTCCTGCACTTAGAACTCCTCTAGCTTTATGAGAACATATTTATCAACTATTTCCTAGATTATCCGAAACCACATGGTAGGTCAGTGTTCACGCAGACTCTACGTATTCATAGACAAGAGCAATAATGTATTTTCGCTTATAGCTGTTAGAGAATCAGAGCTAGCTAAGATAGCCAGTAGGATAGTCTGGGTTAGACACTTTAAGACTCTTAGAAAAAGAGAGAAAAAGGGATTTCTTAAGGCTTTTCCTCGCAGAGTACAGAGAGTATATTATCTACTCGTATATGTGCGGATATTTACTAGACTCAATAAACTTGAACACTTCTTACGTAGTATTTCTAAAGGAATAAAAGTTCTCTGCATAGACGACGAAGTGTTAAGGCA
>QMSB01000046.1 GCA_003650815.1 Thermoprotei archaeon
ATGGCATTCTACTCTAATAATATATTCTCCATCCTCAACTACTTCAAAGTCTATATCCCAAGCCTTTCCTACCTCCTCAAGAGCAGGAGTCTCGTATACTACATTATCATTCTTTGAAATTTCGACACGAATATAGCTGCGTACATCTTCAAGTCTGATGAGAGAAACTTCACCTAGAATCTTTTGTCCTTTTCTTAAATAGATGCGCCTTGATATATCTCTACATAGTGTGGTATAAAGAATTGTCTCTTGTAGAAAGAACAATTCAGTTCTCTTTGTAGATTTCTTTTTCTTAGGGGTCTTAATATCTGCCATATTTAATTATAGTAAATAGCTGTAAAATATATCTTTTTGTCTCGCTTTAGATTGTCTAGTTAGACTTTGATACTTACTTTGAGTTGTGAGTAGAGATAGTATTCTATTCTAGTAATTTTAGTAGCGACGAATAGTGTTATTAAACTGTTTCTATTATTATTTAGTAAATGGCCCTTTGTATTAAGTTATTGAAGAAACTTGTTATATGTGAAGCAGGTATTTTGATTAAGTTCTTATTCTTCGGAGAGAACTGGTTCTTCGTAGGAGAGGATTTGTTCTATTTGTTTAATTAGATAGTGTAGTGTTCTCTCGTTAACTGGAAGTTTTCTCCACGTTTCTTCAAATTCACCATAGTCTATCTTAGGGCATTCGGCTTTGAGAAGCTCGCTGTAGCTTGGAGGACGTATATTTAAGTGACGTATTTCCTTGTCTGATGGATAAAGAATCCATGCTTCTGGTGGTTCATCTCTATAAAGGAATCCCCTTAAGTCTATGAGCACTCTATAATACACTCTCGCCTTACTTCCACCACCTTAATACTAGGAGTTATGAGAACAACGGCTTTTTAAGCGAAGTTCTTTAACTTGTTTTTCAAGACTCACATTAATTTAAACAAGCGTAGGGGATATAAATTTAGTTTTAGTTGCTTCCTTCAACCGTATTGTTATTAGTTTTTACTCATGTTTTTTGCTGTAATTTTCTATATTAGCGTGTGTCTAAGGCACTCATCTTAATATCTATGTAACAGTTCGTAATATTTTATGGTTTAACGCAACGATACCTCAGCTCAATGTTTGAGAAATTAGAAAAAGATTAAATTATTAATGTGTTAAATGCCTCCTCTGAATAGTTTAGGTGTTATGCCTACTCTTCTAATATTTCTTCTAAATAGTTCTCTTACTGTTAACATACTGACGTCGTTGCCGTCGTCGTCTACTATAGCAGCGTTTTCCATATCTCTAGGCATTAGACCTCTTTCCTCTAAGACCTCTTCTACTGGGCGATCTAAGTCATCTGAAGTAATTTCTACGCGTTTTGGCTCAAGATCTGGTGAGAGAAGGTTTTCAACTAAGAGATATTTTGCTTTAGTAAGTTCTTCCATCAGTTATTCGTATCCGTAAACTCTATTTAAGCCTATTCTCTTAATCAGTATTTCTAGATATGTCTACCTCACTACTCAGTGTTTCCGGAGCCTTTAAACTGAGTTCTTCTATTTTTTCATGAAGCTTATTAATTTCATCTCTCAGCTGGCTTAACTCCTTACTAATATACTCTCTTAGGGCATCTAGATCTTTTTTCACATTAGAGGTTATTATAATCAATTGTTTGAGGAGTTCCTGTTCTGTTAAAGCTGTAGGCTCTACTGGAATTATTATTTCATCAATTGCTGTAAGGAGGTCATATGTTAGTTCATGTCCAGCTTTTTCTCTTAAGGTATTTTTCAACGTATTTAGTAGCTCTCTTACATCATTACTTATCAAAAAGTCTTCCTTAACTATAGGTATCTTAATAATGTTTTTTCTCTCCCTAATGCTTCTGAGTCTACTTAGGAGTGTTTGTTCAACTTGTTCTTCAGCTAGGTAAGCTTTATAAGCCGTTATTTCGCCGCTGTAAGGCTCCATTATTACTGCAATTAAGTTTTTCTCATAGTGTATTAAATCGAGATAAGTCTCATAGTCTCTTTGACTCATAATAGTCCTGGTACCTCTAGGATGTGTGTGAAACCAGCCTATGATTTTTAGAGAGGGACATGATTCGCATTGCTTAATTTCTCTAATTTTCTTATTAACTTCTTTTAATGACTTATTTAATGGAATTAATGTCTTATAGTCAAATGAACAGTAAGTTATATCGGTTTTCACTTGCTCAGGTATATACACGGCTAGAGCTAGTGCTCCATTAGCCTCAAAAGTTCCTAGGAGAAGTCCTCCTCTTTCACTATAGTAGAGATTGTTTTTCCAGAAATAAAATCTTATTACATCATAGAGTCTTTGATGAAAGAAAAGAGTCTCGTTCTCCCTCATAATCTCTCCTTAAAGCTCTATATTAACTCTAATAATTGTTTGTAAAAGTTCTTCCTTATATTTCCGTATTTCTTCTCTTAATTCATTTAACTTAATGTCTATGTATTCTTTAAGCTCACCTAAATCTTTTATTCCTTCTTCTCTTCTGACCGCTGGTATGCTCTTAACTACTCTAATTTCGTAGGGAGTAGTTATATGAAATTCTTTTAATGCACCATATTTTCTAACAGTATTGATGTATATGTTGTGATGGACAAAAGGTATTGCATTATAGAACTTTTCATCGATAGTAAAGTCTTCTATTTTAACAGGAATTTCCTTTATTTGTCCGTCGAGAATTGTAAAGGCTTTTATTTCATATCTAAATGGGTCTACAACTATGCCAATAATATTTTTCTTATAAACTGCTATCTCTTTAAGAGTGTCTCGATCTATTTTACTGAAAAATGCTCCAATATTTGGGTGAGTATGAATCCAGTCCATTTCAAGTAGCGGGACCTCGTATATTTCGTATGCTTCATCAAGAGCTCTTCTCGAGATTAATACAGCTTTACTATCAAAAACACATGTATAACCAGCCCTAGGCTGTGGAGGAAAATACGCCATTAAATACTTTACATGATCTCTCTCCTTTACTCCAAATATTATTCCTCCATACTCATAGCTCTTTTTAAGTTCATTACAAATTCTCTTAATTAAATTTTCATGAATAACTACTGTAGGCACATAATTAGATAAACAAATATTTATAAGTATTTTTCGGATACTTCAAGAGCTTAAGGCTAAAATTACTTACCTCCGATATCCTTATATTTTAACTCACTATAGTAATAATGATGGAAAGAAGAGAAAATAGCGAAAAGAGAGTATTAGTAGTAGTCGATACTTCAACAGGAGAAACTCGACATATTGTAGTGCATCCAGCAGAAGAGGAACTAACTCTAAGAGAACTGTTAGCTAAACACGGGCTTTTTCAGGAAACTTGTTTACTAACAGATGCTCAAGACAATGTAATAAGTCCTTCTGCTAGAATACGTGATCTCCGCTCTCAGCAAATATTTATTAAACAGTATCCTCTCAGGACTCTGAGAAGTATTATTGTAGAAAACATGTTTACTGGAGCCACAGAAGCTATTCCAGTAACAGAAGCTCAATTAGACTGGACTGTAAAAGAGTTTCTTCAGAGTACAGGTAAGTATATGCTTGGAGAGGAAACACCTATAGTTGATGCTGAGCATAATGATGTATCTACATTAACTTTAAGAGAGCTATTGAGAAGGGGAGTGAGGAAAGTATATGTAGGTAAGAAGCTTGTAAGGGGAGGTTAAGGGAATCAAGAGGCTTAGTTAAGTAGTACTTAGGTATTTCTTACGCCTATGCTATTAAGTGAAGTTCTGTAGAAGTCCGCTTTTTAGAGTACTTCAAAATACTTGCAATAAAAGCTCTAGACTTTCGCTACATTAAGTAGCTTTATAGAGGAGGTCTTTAACTTTCTTTGAAGTAATCTCGAAGCCCTCTAAATCCAGTATAGTGACTTTTTTGCCCTGCGGGACTATATTGTGGCTTCTTAGTAAGTCTATTACAGGTAGTTCAAGCATGTATCCTTTGAGTTTTATACGGCTCAAGATCTGTCCTGTAATGAAATCTTCTATAACTAGGTACTCATATACTCTATCGCTTTCTACTCTACATACTAGAATCTCTTTAGCCTGTAGTGTCTGCGGAGCTGGCTGAGGAGCAGATGGACGGGCTTCTTCAGCGGGTCTAGTTACTTCTTCAAGAAGCTTTCTTCTAACATATCTAGCGTAAACTAGTATAACTAGTAGTCCTTCTACTGCTGTGGCTATTAAAAGGTTAATCCATGCACTTAGACTAATGTAGACGCTTTCGAAGAGGAAGTTTCCGCGAATACCTCCAGTAATAAATGCTCCTGAGAGGGACGCTACTGAAGCTACGAACACTAGTTTACCTAAATCTTTGTTATAAATTTTCGTTATTAGTCGGGAATATAGGAACGAGATTCCTAGAATGAGTAAAATGGGTATCCAGAAGCATACTATTAATCTAATGACTATATATAGTACAATTACTATAATAATAAGAATCACTATGAATCTTATATAAGAAGGTGTCGAGTCTTCATGGGAGCTCATTTTTCAGTTAATTATGTATTGCACGTATATTTAAGTCTTGCTTAGTACCATTTTAAGACTAGTAGACAGAAGTTGCTCTAGTTAGGTGACTTAGATTAGCTGAAGTGTAAATGTAATATATTTAGAGAGTATATGATTTCTGGACAAATATGAGTATTGAAAGATTTAAGAGACAGCTAGGACTAGTTTATCAGGAGAGAGTAGAGGATGTGAGAGTACTAGTATACGGCACAAATCCAATTGTCCCATATCTCGTTATGCAGCTAGCTTTTCTTGGAACTGGTTTTAGTCAGGGAGGAATATTTGTTTATAGTGAAGAAGCTAGTGTAGAAAAAGAGCATGTAAGAGGACAGTTTTTACTTAAAGAAGAGGATATTGGGAGAAGATACGAAGAAGCCATAGTCTCCAGAATCTCTGAAGCAGTTCCTTCAGCTAAAGCATATGTCTGCGATAAATTAGAGCCCCATAGATACGACATAGTAATGATGTGTCCTGCAGTAGGTGAGGCGAGTAAAATCGATCATAATAGAGTTGTATACGGATACATAGGTTCTAGTGCCGCCTACATAGGCTCTAAGCCGGTGGAAGTAGTTTTCGAAGAAAATATAATTACTCCTAGTCTCGCAACAACAGCAGCTAGTCTCATGGCTCAAGAAATGCTGAGAGTTCTTGAGCTCATAAGGCCTACTGAAGTAGAGGAAGTACATATTACAGTAAACTATCGTCTCAGGAGGCCGGGAATCTATGAGGATGTCTTTCGCAGAGAACAAAAGCCTATTTTTAGAGCACTCATAGGTGGAGAAAGATTCAGAGCTTTTCCAGAGGAAGTAAAGGAGGGAGGAAGGGCACTTAAAGACGAAGTTTTCTTCAGAGTATTAATAGACCCTAATAGCCTTCTCTCTAGGCTTATTGTTGATTCTATAGAGATAATAGAGCCTATACCAGCTGAATACAGGAGACCTAAGGAGCAGATTTTAGTAGCACCTTTCATGAACGCGAAGATAGAGGAAGGTACTCTAGTAGAGGAAAAGGTAGGCTTACCTAAGACTCTAGAGGTATCGAAGAAGCTAGCCTTTGTGGGCGCTGGAGGAGTAGGGTGCTGGGCTTTAGCAGCACTAGCTGTTTCTCCTATCAGTGGGCTTGATTTAGTAATAGTTGACATGGACGATCGTGTTGAAATGCATAATTTAAATAGGCAGGTGTTATACGGTGTAGAGCATATTGGAAGACCTAAAGCTATCGTGGCAGCGGAGGCTGTTAAGCAAATAAATCCTGTTATTAAGTGTAAAGGCTACTGTACTGAAGTAAGGGAAGCAGTTATAATAGATTTTATTGAGGAGGAGAAGCAAGAGGAAGCTGAAGTCTTTGAAGAAGAGTTTGAGGAAGCTTCTCTACCTGAATTAAAGATAGTAGATGAGAGCTATGATATGATGTCTGACTTAAAGGAGTCAGACTACATAGTGACGAGCGTAGATAATCTACACACACGGTACCTGCTTTCAATAATATCTGAGTTAACAGGATCAGTTTTCATAAACGCTGGCGCAGAGAGATTTCTAGGAAATATTGATGTCATAGATCACTCGAGGGGGTGTCTTGTCTGCTGGTATGGAGAAGACATTAAATACGATATGCAGAGAATAAGCTGTACTGGTGAACTACCTATATTGTCTATAGTGACAACAGTTTCGCTCATAGGTGCTCTACAAACCCTCATACTCTTAGCTCACTTAACGGGAATAAAAATGACACTTCACAGCCTATACTACTCTGGTAAGACAAATAATATAAGCTACTGTGCGAGAGAAAAGTGTCCATTCCACAGAGAACTACCTAGTCATCCACAGCACCTCAATTTAGCCAACTATAAAATCTGGTGAAACTCTGATCTTTAACAACTCGATTTATTAATAAGTTCCCAGTATTTCTAAAGTATTAGGTATGCGTGCAACTTATATATTCTTTACGTAAAGACTATACGTGAACATAGGAAAACAAATTAGGGAACTCCGCTGGAGATACGCGTCTCTTCGCCCCCTAAGACATGGAAGACGAATCGTAGCTATTGTCCTTACTATCCCTGGAGTTAAAGGTGGTGGAAGTAAGGCGAGAGTGTATTATAGAGTGCTCATAGACTTAAGAGGATTCCCCTACACGAATGAGCCGCCAGTAGCATGGATACTCTACCCACCAGACAAAGAAATATGTCACTTAAATATATATAAGCCAAAGTTCTTTGAGCTTCTCGGAAGAGAGCTTCCCCGGATATGCTACGGTGAGTTTGAAGATACTTGGAGAGAACTTCCTACTAGTAAGAGAACACTATACTATCTCGTTAGTCAAATAGAGTACATACTTAATAATGAAAATCCGGATAGCCCTGTTCCTTACAGAAAAAGACTCTGTGGGTATGATTGTTAGCTATAAGAGCATGTAAGTTGAGTTTACTTAAGTATACTAAGTATACTAGTGAGAGTAGTAGTGAGTAAGTATGAGAATTAGTATTGAATTAAAAGCTGATACTAAAGAGAGACTTTTATTATATCTAAATTACTTTATTCAATATACTCGAGATGTTGATAAAGCATTGTATATACCATTAGTTATTGAAGAAGTAGTTAAAGGCAATTTATATCAACACTACATCTCCTTAAAAGATGCTGTAAAAGGGCTGATAGAAAGCGTCGATTATATAGGAGATAATGCAATTAGAATAGGTATCTTATGTAAAATAGTAAACATAGGTACTAAGTATAATATTTTAGAATTTCATCAATTATTACCAAAAATTATGAACTTTATTGAAACCAGTGGAAGAGATTATAATGTATTAAAGAACATAGTTATTAGACTGGCCGAAGCCAATCTCATTAACTACGCTATAAGAACGGCAAAGAACATCAAAAACACTTACTATAGAGACGTCACTCTAGCATGCTTAGTATATCCTCTTCTAAGGAAAGGCTACTACAGTGAAGCTTCTTCAGTAGCTCGTGAAATAAGCTCTCAAAAGATTAAGGAATTAGCTTTATTCTATAAAGCACTAGCATTAGCTGAAAAGGGTAATGTGCATGGGGCACTAAATACTATTATGGAATCTAAAATAATATTTAAAGGATTACTAGATAAAATATTGTCTTTCCTAGGATTAAAAGAGAAGAAACTAGATATAGTTGAATATGAATGTACAAGAATTCTGGTTGATATAGCCTTAATCTGCATTAAGAGAGGTTATCTTACTCAGCTCAAACAATTAATCAAGAAAGCTGATGAAAAGAGTTTAGCTAGAAAAATGCTGATAACTCTCATTAATACTGACTTACTAGACCCTGAGAGTATAGTATACAATTTTTCGTTTGACATTAATATTAGAGATAAAATACTGATGTACTGTATTAAAGAGTTATGTGCACGAAGAAGTTTTGCTCTCGCGAAAAATGCTACAAAATACTTAAACTACGGCAATAGAATAGAGGCTCTTCTCACAATCTGTAAAGAAATATTTTATAGAGAGGGGTATCTGAAAGCACTTAACTTTACTTATAGTTTAGAGGAGCCTTTTCTCAGATGTATTCTCCTCATTAAGATATTTTCTACGATGCTCCAAGAACATATATATAGTTTTTATGTAGGCAGAGTTCTAATTAAAGGAAATAATATTATAGTATTACCTAATACAACAATAAGAGATCTTTCAATAGAATTTAGAACAATGTCTGCGAGGAAGAGAATAACCTTCAAGCATGTCGTATGTAACAGAGTAAGGAAAACTATAGGATTAAGTAATATTGCTGATTATGTTGAAAAAGGGAAAATAATAGTTACTTGGAGTGAAGGCTATGTAGAAAAAAGTACTGTGTTTTGCTCAGCTAAAGCTTTAAGCAAATGTGTTCAGAGCATTGTAGGTAGGGCTCTTAACATTAAATTCAGCTACCCTAAACTAACTCCTCTACCAGAGTTCATTAGAATAGATGATTACATTTGTACTCACTTATTAAAGAGAGGAGGAATTTCAGTAACTCTCCTAGCTATAGATAAGGAGAATAATTGGTGGGTTCTTAAAGTACCACTAAGTATTTACGAGACTATAATAAGTGGTAGATCGTTTACAATAAGCGAAGATACTATAAATATGTTTGAAAGAGAATACTGTATTTTAAAGAGATTAAAGCACCCACATATTGTCAGAGTGGGAGAAAGAGCGGATAAGACGTTGCCTTTTATACCGCTTGAATACTGTAAAAATGGTTCTCTTAGAGATATTTTGAATAGTAGAAGAGTTCTTAGTTTAAGAACAGTTCTCAAAATGGGAATACAGATAGCTGACGCAGTAGAGTATGCTCACTCCCAAAGCGTAGTTCACGGAGACTTAAAGCCAGAAAATATTCTTTTTAATGAAAGGGGAGTGCTTAAGGTATCGGATTTCAATACTGCTAAAATAATGCGGCACGTAGAGAAGAAAACAGTTTTACCAGCATATACTAAGGGATATGCTTCACCTGAGCAAGTAAACTTCGAGGAAATGGACGAAAAAACAGATACATGGAGCCTGGGGATAATACTCTACGAAGCACTGACAGGAGTTAAGCCATATTTAACGGATAAATATGAGGAAGAGCTAAAGCAGAGAAAACAAGTAGATTTCACTAAAGTGCCAGCAATTCTCAGAGATTTAGTTAAAGATATGTTAAGTTATGATAAAGAGAACAGGCCTTCAGCTAAGGAAATTAGAGAAGAGCTAGCAGAGAAATACTTATCGCTAAATCTACTAAATTCTAATAGAAATTCATTATCTTAAATCATTTCATCACTCATAGACCTCTGTTTCCCCCAGCATTCTTCTCTTAACTTTATAAAGTATTATAGGAGTTGAGGCCTCTGGACACACGTATCCTAATTCTACTTCTCCAGTGCTTAAGTGTATGTAGGGTAAATGTCCGAGGATCCAATATTTACCATCGTAAACTCTATTATAGCATTTAGGGCAGCTATCTATAGATGAGACAAGTTTTATTAAAATATTATAGTATTTTTCAAATTCTTCTTCAGGATATTCGGTTTCTGTAGCAATTGACTCAGTACTGTCTTGAAAACTATTGCTCATAGATAGGATTCTTAAACATGTTTATTTATAACTTACTCTATTTTGCAGAACTATTGTAGTTGTGAGAGAGGCTATTTATTCTCTTTTTAAGTATTCTCTTTAAGAATATTCTCGTCCTCTGTTTACATGGATTATATAGTATTTCGTGAGGCGGTCCTTCTTCTATAATTTTCCCGTTTTCCATGAATATTATTTTGTCTGCTACGTCTTCTGCGAAGTCTAGTTCGTGTGTTACTATTAGGAGTGTTATTCCCTGTTTAGCTACTTTTCTCAGTATGTCTAGTACTTCTTCTACTAATTCTGGGTCTAGTGCTGAGGTTGGCTCATCTAGTAGCATTAGCTCTGGGTCCATTGCTAGTGCTCTCGCAATGGCTACTCTCTGCTGCTGGCCTCCAGAGAGCTGTAGAGGATACTTGTCTCTATACTCGAGCATACCTACTTTCTCTAAAACTGATTCTGCTTTCTCTAAGGCTTCTTCCCTGCTCATTTTCTTTACGACTCTTAGGGGTAGGAGAATATTTTGTAGTACTGTCATGTGGGGGAAGAGGTTGTAGTTTTGGAAGACGAATCCTGTTTTCTGTCTGATTTTCTTTATGTCAGTGTTTTTTGAAGTGACTTCAATGTTCTTGAAGAATATTTTTCCGCTGATAGGCTCTACTAGTCTTACGATGCACTTAAGTAGAGTTGATTTGCCTGAGCCGCTTGGACCTATAATCACTACTTTCTCTCCCTCGTCTACTTCGAGAGAGACTTCTCTTAAAACAATTGTATTCTTGTAGCCTGCTACTAGTTTGACTACTCGAAGTAGCTTCATGACTATTCCCTATATCCAGGTATCTTTAGTTTCTTTTCAAATACTTTAGATGTTTTTGAAATAGTGTAGCATATGATGAAGTATACTAGGGCTACTGCTAGAAATACTTCGAGAGGCTTAAAGGTTATTGCTACTAGGTACTCTCCTCGCCGAGTTAGCTCAACTACTCCTATCACGGATGCCAGTGAGCTGTCCTTAATCAATGTTACAGCCTCATTTATGAGCGATGGGATAGCTACTCTGAAAGCCTGTGGGAGAACTACGTATCTATAGGTCTGTAGAGTACTCATTCCCAGAGACTCCGCCGCCAACACTTGTTCCTCAGGAATGGCTTTTAAAGCTGATCTGAATATTTCTGCTTGGTAAGCAGCGCTATTTAATCCTAGTGCGACTATACCTGCTGTAACTGGGTCGAGTTTTACTCCAAGTACTGGTAAGCCGAAGTAGATGAAGAGAAGTTGCACTAGGAGAGGTGTTCCTCTAAAGACTTCAATATAGGCTGCTATAAAAGGCTCAGTTATCTCCTTAGCGAAGGTCCTTAAGGGGGTCATTGTTATTGCTAGAAAAAACCCTATGACGAATGCCGTAGAGCTTATGTATAGTGTATTCCATAGTCCTTGCAAAAGGAAAAAGAGTGTTCTAACTATAAAAAACACCGAATCCATCCTATTCACCAGCCGCTTTATGTTAGCTGCCTCCTTCTTTCTCAAGGAGTTTAGCTATCTCACTTTCAACTATTTTCTTTAATTCACCAGTAGACTTTAGCTGCTCTATGACGCTATTGACTACGTACTTCAAGTCCTCAGCGTTTTCTGGCACAGCTATAGCTGCATATTCCTCAGTACCTTCTACTATAAACGCGATTTTTAGAGTCAGCTTCTTTTTAGTAATGACAGAGGCTACTGTCTTAGATATCAGAATAGCGTCTACATCTCCTCTCTCAAGAGCTAAAATCATGTCAGGGTTTACTTTAGTATAAGTCTTTATTTCACACTTACCCTTAAGGTGTTTCTCAGCCCACTCATGCTGAGTAGTTCCCTGCTGCACACCAATCTTCTTTCCGTAAAGGTCTTCTATAGAAGATATGCTAGAGTCCTTTGTTGTAACAAAGGTAAACACATCGGAGAAGTACACTATTGAGAAGTCTACCTCTTTCTCTCTATTAGCTGTAGGAGTCATGTCTGCTATAATCAGATCTATTTCTCCTCCCTTGAGAGCAGCTATTAGTGCATCGAATTTAATATCCTTTATTTCTAGCTTAACTCCAATAGCTTCTGCTATCTTTTTAGCTATTTCAATATCTATTCCAGCGTAGTTCCCCTTCTCGTCAATATACTCAAATGGAGGCCAGTCAGCGCTAGTTCCTACGATAAGTACTCCTCTTTTCTTTATTTTCTCAAGCAAGCTCTCTTTTTTATGTATAGCACTAGGAGGCAGAAACACTCCAGTGAGGTAGCCTAGTACTAGCCCTAATACTATTCCTACTACTATATACTTGCTTACAGTAGTCATCGCTCGCGGATACAAGTGGGACAAATATATTTATTTTGTAACAAAAAGCATAAAAATAAAAATATATGTTACAAATATAACACAATGGTTGCTAAGAGTCTTAGTGAAATTGTAAGAGAATATGTCTCCACAAGACCCTGTATTCTAGAAGCACTCAAAATGAGAATAGCTAACTACAGTGCATTAGCTAGACTCATAGCTGAGTATTGTATAAAGGAAAACCTAGAGGTTAAGGTAAGTACACCAGCTATTAAGATGGCTCTAAAGAGATTTGTAGAAAAGCTTTCAGCAGAATATTCTTCACTAGAAAGTAAAATACTTAAAATATTGGCCTCAAGCTCTCTCTACTTAATAAACGACATTACTGTATTTACCGTAGAAGGACAGCTTACCCATAGTTTCTCAGATAAAATAGCTGCCCTCAAACCGAGATTTCTTCAGTTAACCCAAAGCCTAGGTTACGTGACTGTTATGATAGACCAAGAAACATTTGAGAAGCTAAAGAAGTTTCTTGGAAAAACCTTACTTAATGCACATACGGTAGAAGTTCTCCGAGACCAGACAGCTATACTAATTAAGAGTCCTAGAGAAATAATAGAGACACCTGGAGTTATAGCACATATGCTTTCTGCTCTTGCTCATCACGGAGTAAATATAACTCAGTTTATTTCTTGTCATACAGACACTATACTAATC
>QMSB01000047.1 GCA_003650815.1 Thermoprotei archaeon
AGCTCCACGGTTTTCTACCAGCAGACCATATTAGGGAAGATGTTTTAAGAGAGCTTCAGGAGAGGCATCTTGTTTCAGTTGAGGGCAGTAAGAAAGTGAGGCTTAAGAAGTGGATTAAAGTTATCTTACGTTATCTTGAGTGAGCAGTTTTTTATAGCCTGTTTTTGAGGTATATTCATGGACGTAGGTCGGAGTCTCTCACAGTACTTAGGTTGGCTCTCTACGTGGAGGCAGGGTGAGGGAATTTACGGTGGTCTTCATATTCACCCGTGTTGGCGTGTTTCCAGTGTTCTTGAGAGAAGATACCAGGGTCCTACTGTATCGGAGTACTGTGGGCTCATTAGAGGCTTCTTGAACCTATATGAGAAGACTGGCGAGGATCGTTTTCTGAGAGAGTGTATTTTAATGGCTGATTTCCTTAGGAGTCTTCAAGACCCTGATGGTTGCTTTGAACATAGTGTATATGAGTTTGAGCCAGGGAGAGGCGGATGTATTCATAATGCTTTAGCGGACGTGGGCTTACTTTCTCTGTGTTTTGTTCTCGCTGAAGAGGAGCTAGATCCGGAGCCCTACTTAGAGGCTGTTAGGAGAAATTTTGACTGGTTTATGAAGAGTTGGTGGAAGAGAGGAAATTCCTGGCTTAAGAACCCTAGTTTCCCCTGCTGGTGTGGTGTAACTAACCAGGACCTTGCTGTGTGCTGGGCTATGTTGCTTTATGCCGAGCTGAAGGACTCTAGATACTGGGAGAACTATGGCCGACTAGTAGCTGACTGGTATTTAGAGAACTACTTTCTGCCTGAATACGGGTGTTTCTATAGGGGTGACGCAGAAGACTTCCCTGAACCAGCCGCCTACACAGGGCTTATCGTATACGAGCTCCTAAACATGTATCAGTTTACAAAAGACAGTCTCTATCTGAAAACTGCTTTAGGCTGCTTAGATTACTTGAAGAGAGGAGCGTGGAGAGACAACTACGGTTTTCTCAGAATACACCACAACATAGACTTAGAGACAGGAGTTCTAGAGGAAAAGCCTTCGCTCATTACTCAAGGACCACTCATATCTGGTCTACAGCTACTAGAAGAAATCAATGTTCAAGAGTACACTAGCTTTAAAAAGGAGCTCTTAAAGACTCTCCTTTTCTATCAGTCTGGGAGAGGCTACTTCAGGAACTCTACTGACCACGAGAACTTATTTGATATAGTAGCTAGGATCTGTCCAGGAGAACTCGAGGCACTTACCCTAGTGTGGCGTGGAGGTAAACTACCTGTAGTCGAAGAAAAGTATGATGTCGGCATAGATTTCTCAGGGGGATACTTTTGGATAGACTCTGATTCTTACTGGGAGCTCTACTACAGGGATAGTGTTGTGAGTGGAGTTAAGAGAGAGCCCAATGGAATTAAGTCGGGAAGCCTCTTGAAGAATGTGAAGAGACTAGAGTTTAGGGAAGATAGTATTTACTTAGAGTTATCTAAGCCTATTTCTGTTAGCTTAGACTATGTGATTGATGAAGAGACGAGTGTTCTCGTGAAGTGTCCTCGGGGAACACGAATTAGAGTAAAACGCAGTAGTGGTGAGGTAGCTGAATACGAGCTTGAGGGTGGAGAAAGCGAAGTTCTCTAACTGTTTATTCTCTTACTTCAGTTGAGTAAAGTTAATATTTCTTCAGGTAGAGCTACTATTAGTGTCTGATCTAGTAGAGTACAGCATTAGCTTCACTGTAGATAGAAAAGTACCTCTGACAGCTTTCTCAGGAGTATTCGTGTACAGACTCTTCTTAACACTAGTTTCTCAAGTAGATTCTCTCCTAGCAGAAGACCTACATGGCTCAAGGAAATTCAAGCCTATTTCATGTCATCCTGTGTACTTTGATAGCAGAATAATTAAGCGTGGAACACTTTTCCCTAATAGAGTTTACTCTACTAAAGTACTCATACTTTCTGAAGACGTGAACCTGAAGTTCGCTAGAGCGCTTCTCGATACTTCTTTCGAAAACATAATCCTACCAGCCTGCGTAGTCAAAGTGGAAAAAATTGGTTTAAGAATCTCTAGCTTCAGACAAATCTTAAGCGAAGCAGAGAAAACAGTGTTTACGAGAGGTTTCACCATAGTCTTCAAAACTCCATGCCAACTAGGTAAACTAACCTACAGGAAAACACCTATCTTCCGGCTTTTCCCAGACCCCTACTACGTGCTCAGAAACCTTTACAACTACTGGAACGCATTCACAGAAACCCCTATTAGCGAAGACTTCCTTAAATGGGTTGATGAAAATATTCATGAAGAAAAATTTTCTTTAGTAACTGAGCCAGTATATCTAGGTGAGGGGAGAGTAACAGTAGGCTTTACAGGACACTGTGCTTACCGTGTAAGAGATTCTGGTAGAGAATATCTGAAGGCGCTAGCAGCTCTCCTATTTTTTGGAGAATGGGTTGGAGTAGGAAAACACAGGAGCATAGGTATGGGTAGAGTGGAGTGTAAATTGTCTTAACATTTATCCAGGAGACTAGCGTATTTATAGAAACTGATTATTTATACACAAAAAATATATCTACTAATATCACTTAAGCACACATGTCTACGAAAATAGCCCTACTCCTAATAATTATAGTGATCGCAGCAGTAGCCGTATACTTTTATTTAGGTGGTCCACTCTACTTTTCCCCACCCCACTTAGAGGCAAACCCCTCTACTATTAGTGTTAAAGGCTGTGTAGGTAAGCTAATACCTGTAAAGATCACTATATCAAATACTGGTGGAGAAGATACGTCAGTTAATGCCTACTTAGAGGGAGTCAGAGGTAAAGTATCTCCAAGCCAGTTTTCTGTAAAGGGAGGCTCTGAGGAAACCGTAGTAGTCTTCATCGAAGTCTCTAAGCAAGGATCTTACTCAGGAAAACTTATCTTAGAATACGGGTCTGAGAAACTTGAATTACCTATCACGGTAGATGGGCGTCTCGATGATAAGTGTCTCCTAGACTTCTATCAGTACAAGAAGACGGAAGTAAAAGCTAAAGAAACTCTAGTAAAGGCTACTAAGAGCTATGAAATATACAAGATATACTATTCTAGCGTAAGTAAAGAAATGGTCTCAGCAATACTAGTTAAGCCACTTGGAGTAAATAAACCACCCTGCGTATTCTTTGTTCATGGGCTGAACGGCAAGAAAGAAAAATTCTTAGACTTTATGATGTTTCTAGCAAGTAAAGGCTATGCATCATTCGCAATAGACCTACCAATGCACGGAGAGAGAAGAAAGCAGGCTATTGCTCTAGAGAGGGACTTCATTAAAATAGTTACTCGAGCAGTCTTCGATATTAGAAGGGGGCTAGACTACCTTGAGTCTAGAGGAGACTTAGGTAATATCGCACTATTAGGCAGAAGCCTCGGTGGAATAATAGGATCTATAGCTATAGGAGTAGACAGTAGGTTTAAAGCAGCAATACTAGTTATTACAGGAGGAAATATCAGCTATATACTCCAAGAAAGCGCTATTTCTCCACCACCAGAAAAACGTAAGCTTATCTTAGAAAGCCCCCTACTACCCTACGTAGAACCACTAAACTACATAGGCTTCTTCAGTAAACCAGTACAGTTCCACTTAGGAGAACAAGACAACATAATTCCATTTCA
Organism: Thermoprotei archaeon; assembly: GCA_003650815.1. Lineage (GTDB taxonomy): Archaea > Thermoproteota > Thermoprotei > Thermofilales > B15-G2 > B15-G2. The sequence goes on from QMSB01000047.1 coordinate 3,633, forward strand.
AGCAGGACTCCAGCTAGCCTCTAAAGCACAGGTAAAGGAAGTATATACTTATAAAACAGGACACAAAATGCCCTTAGATAAAATAGCAGATAAAATACTAGATTTCCTAGATAAATACCTTAAAGCACCTTAGCAGTCTGGTCAATAACATTTATAACATTTTTATTTAAAAATAGTCCCTAATGCTTCTTTTTAACTAAGTAGTAAGCAGTAGCCACTACAATAACTGCTGTAATAGCAGCTAATATCATCCCCACTACTCTTAAAGGAGGCTTCTCTACTCGCTTTCCATGCTCAGCTGAAGTCAGCAGTATTACTGCAGTCCTCTTAGATTTCAGTTCTTCACCCATTACTACAATTTTACTCTCCTCTACAATGACTTTCACAGATATTTTACCCCATATAGCTTTAGCACTGACTTTAGTAGAGTTTCCCACGGCTCTCCGATCTACTTCAACTACTACCTTTCTAGGGGAGGGTCCTGGATTGAATACTGTTATGTATACTTCAGGCCAGTCACCGTATCTCTCTACTAGAAGTCCTTTTGCTCTAGCCATAGTTACTGGCTTCCACCCCGCTCTCTGAAGTCTCTTACAGATTTCTAAAGACTTGTTGAAGAGATAGAGGTTTTCTTTCAGTAATTCTCTGTCTTCAGACTTAAGTGTGGGAAGAATTCCATAGAAGAGCAGTGTCTCAACGTACTCACCTAGTATTTCTGCCTTGCTTCCTCTATATGCTAGAAAACCTATTACAGGCTTGTAGCCTGCAGCAAATCTTCTGTAGAGAAGTTCCTTATCACCCCAGTTGAAGCGAGGCGAGCACTCAAAGGGTAGTGCATCTAAGTATGGGAGCCCAAAGTTAGTATACCCTTCTGCTACAAAGTTTCCAGTAACACCTCCTCCCGGAATATTTTCAGAGACCCATCTTCTAAGAGCCTTCAAGTACTCTACAGCTGCATATGATAAGTGGACAGCGGGCTTAAAGGTGTTCGGGTCGTAGACTAGACTATGGTCTAGTGCTTCTACTGCTTCCTTTCTGAAGTCCAGGCACCCTGTTCTAGCCATAAAGTTATCTAGTTCTACTCCGCTGATACTGTAGCCATACTGCTTAGTAGTGTTCAGTGCTGCTTTTAAGACATCTAAAGTATAGTTCCACACATTGTACCCAGAGATATCAGGGTCAGGGTTCATGGGTATTCTAGGAACCCACTCGTCAGGCCTGTAGTTAGGTCCTCTTAAGAGACTAGCTATCACTATGTGTCCTTCACTGTCTCTCGGGCAGGCTGTTGAGGCGGCAATAGCCTTATATTTTATGCGCCCAGTTCTCTCCTCTAATAGAGTATCTAGTACCTGCCAGTAACTAGGCGGAGGAGAAGTAATACTTATTCCTGTCTCAGGCTCATACTCCCACGGCAGAATATACTCTGCTAAATAAAACCCCTTTTCAGCGAGTTTTCTCCCATACTCAGCCTTCTTCTTAGACTCAAACCATCCCTGCTCGAAGCCTAAGCCATACTCACTATAACTCATTTTCTCGAGAGACAACTCTATGCTCGGAGTAAACCATTCACTGTGTACTCTATAGTATTCTTCAATGATTCCTCTAAGTCCATATTCCCCTTTAGTTCCGTAGAGCTCAAGTCTCACGGCCGCCCTACAGTGCTTAGTACCAGCCTCAGTAAGCCCTAGTGGAAAGTATACTCCAAAGCCTGTTTCAGGGAAATATGTAAAAACATGGAGAGCGGGAGTTGTGAGAGGCACTGCTATACCTAAGGTCATATTACTATTTGAAATCGCGGAAAGTGGGTAAAGAGAGGTCGGAAGAAAGCCTCCTGAGACGAGAGAGTTTACTACACGAGCATGTATACTAGTGTCTCTTAGGGGTACACTGGTTCTAGGGTCGATCCATATTCGCCAGCCCTTATTCTCTACTTTAATGAAAAATCCTAAGTCGAGGGCTCTAGTATAGGGCTTTTTATTCTCAACACTTATTTCAACTGCTGTGATTCTGTCGAGCTCCACTATTTTCAAAAAGTACTGAACACCATTAAGCTCACCTACATATACTCCTTTCTCGCTCTCATTTAGTTTAATTGGTCTCCAGTAGGCTTCAGGAGGAGCTTCTACTAGAATAGGAGACTCCACGTAAACCCACACGTCTCCTAGGGGAGAGGATACGGTTAAGTAGAGTTCAGCTGACTCTACACCAGCTGGAGCCCACGTAAAATTAGAGAACCTTTTAGCAACAGGCACACTACCAGTTAATACAAGTACTCTTGAGACAACATAATCTCCTCCTTTAAGCCTCCAACGAACCCATAGCTCAGCTACAGGACCACCGCTGATATCGAGGAAGCCGTTAGAGGCTGTAAAGAGCCCAGAGACCAAGTACTTAGCGTTTTCTTTGATAGAGCACTTTCCAAGCCTAATTACAGCGCTTCCCTTCTTAAGTAAAGTAGCATTAACACTATTCTCCGACACAGATAGATCACAAGAGCCTTTAACTACTTTAGGCTCAAGTACAAGAATATTTCTCTGATCTAGTACATGAGTATACTCCCTAACCCAGAGGACAGGAGCACTAGCTACCTCCACTTCCTTTCCAAGAACCTCAAGTAAAGAGACTTCACCACTACTAGATACTCTAAGCACAGCTCTAGGCTTACATGCACATACTGTAAAAATTATAGCTAATAGCATGCAGAGGAGTATTTTCTTCATTAAGTTTTTCTCTCACATAGATACTATATAAGTTATGTACTATAAGTCGGGGATCTGAGCAAATATATCACAGTTAAGAAAACTACAATAATAGGTAAAATAACATTATGTAGTATAGCATAATGTGCTAGAAAAATTGAAAGCATGATAAATACTAAAAATGATCCAGAAAACAGGGAAAATACTAAGACTACTACAGTAAGAGTAGCTGATATAAAGCATAGTTTAGTAGTAGTTTTTAACCACGTGGAATCATGTAAAGCAGCTTCCATCTTAAATAAATCGAAGAAAAGAGATAAGGCTAGTACTACCGCGAAGAGAGCAGTACTTGAAGCAGCTAAAGCTCCAGTAATCAATCTAGTATAGTTGTTCCTCCAGCCTAATCCAAGTAACTGCAACAACCCATCAACTGCTAGAGGAAGAATATAAATCAAAGTATCTAAAACACCTACCCTAATCCTCTTATTTCTCAGAAGAAATGGTAGAAGTAAGTATGAGAAAAATGCTCCCAGATATATGCCAGTACAGCGAGCACATACTGGTAGCTTATATTCAGCAATAAAGAAGCTTCTCTCAGGAAGCTGATGGCAGAAAAAACTAGAAATATTGTAAAGAAACCATACTACTATTTCAATTAAATTCATTTTAGCCTGGAGGTGGCGGTGGAGGCGGAGGTGGAGCTGCCTCTTCTTTCTTTCTGACAACCAAGTATATTATGAGGCCTATGATTCCTGTTAAAAGCACTACTAGGAGCCAGAGGACAGCGTTTTCTCCACGTTTCTTAGCGTCTTTGTAAACCCATACTGCTATTAGTATCCAGACAATGAAGATTATTGCGTACACTATTAGGCATGTTCCCCAGATCATCCACGGCTCGAATCGCTGCATCATTTGTATCCTTTATTATAGTTTACTAGAGAAATATATTCCTTTTCTTTTTATTAGAGAAAACTTTGAATAAAATTTCCTTCACAACATCTATTCGAAATTTCTAGGATAATTTAAAGCCTGTAATCTACTTCTCTTTTTCATGCATTAAATAGGATACTATTGGAGTAGTAGTTTGTCTAACTTGTTGAGTAAAATAGTGCTAGCTGGCATAACGTTTTCTTGCTGCGATGTAGGCTAGAATAGCTACTATTAGGCTCACTGCCAGTATTACATATAAGTATTCTGTACTAAGCAGACTAAGATATTCGCCTGCTGTGCTCTGAGTAGAAGTACTTGAAGATTCTGTACGAGACCCATATTCTTTTCCAGAAAATATTTGAGGTGGTGGAGAAATACATTTAAGTATTAGTGCTCCTGGAGTACTCGAGTACGATACCCACTTGTCATTATGCCAGATTAGCCTGCTGTTCCATCCAGCATACCCTAGTCTCGCTGCTGAAACTATGTTTGAGATATCTTTTTCACTTAAACCTGATATTATCTTTTTCTCTAATAGCCAGTTGAGCTCTATTTCGAGAGCTTTCTTAACGTCCTCTTCACTCATGCTTACTGCTGGAACATACTTAAAGCCAGTAGACTCACTATACTTCTTAAATTTCTTGCTGTCTACTATGTTTTCGCTGAGTCCTATAGCTTTAAGTACTTCTCTAAATTCACTTAAAATATCTTCACTTAACTTCTCTAAGCCTACTACTTTAAAATCTAGTTCAATAGTGCTATTAACGCCTTTACCAGATAGAGTAAGTCTCGTTTCGTTTAAGGTTTTCGATAGAATGAAGCCTAGATAGTTTCCAGATAGTCTTTTCACCCATGTCTTCCAGCCGAGTTGCTCTGCTTTTTCTAATTCCAGTTTACTTACATTAAGGCTCTGAGAAGAATATGTAGTTGAATAGGAGTATACTGTTACTGTTTCGGCTATAGTCATTAGTGGTATTTGAATTCTAATAGCTATGTAGTATTCTTGTGTAGTATATTTTGCTAAAGCAATCTTAATAACATTTACTTTAATTAGTTTACTTAAATCACTCAAAGTGATTTTAGTGAAGAGTTTATCTATTTCACTCTTTATTTTCTGCGCTAAGCTGTCGCTTATCTCCTCTACTTCAGTTATCCACAAGCCTATAGTTATATCACTTCTATCTTTGCTTTTAGAAGGCTCTACTTTAATGCTAATGAATACCTCGCTGCTACCTATTTTCTTTGAGAAAATATAAGTAGAATCTAATTTACTTCTATTCCAATTCACACTAGTCTCCCCTATTCTTGTAGCCAGTTCGTCAGCAGACTTACTGTAACCTTTAACTGCTACACTGAAAGCAGGAGACGGTTCTGTCTTCACACTAGCACATTTTAGTCCCTGAACTGAGACTACTACTATGAGATTTCCATTATAGTGGCTCTTGTAAGCGTAGGCTTCTTTACACCATGGACCGTAGAATACCTTCTCAACTCCCTTTACTTCGGCTAACTTAGAGAGATCATATGCTACACCAGGCTTATTTAATACTACTTCAACCGCGTACAGATCTGCTGGACTAAAGCAAGCTGATACAGTGAATACCAGTAGTAGCACTACTGCTAATAGCAGTAAAGATAACTCCTTAACGCTTCTAATCATTCCCTCCCCTACGAAAAGACATTTCTAAGACAATAAATCTATACGTGAGTACAGTGTGTACTAATTTATTAACTTCTAGAGTATTAATACAGTTTATTTAAGTAGTGTCAACAACTAGACAGGCTAGCTAGCAGCTATATGTCGATGGATATTTTTCCTCTTTTCACTATATTAGACCAGGAGGAGGGCATATAAGAGGCTTTGTCTTTAAGGCTTCCCCCGAATACTTGAGATAGTTTTTCGACTGATTCTCTGTGCCCTGCTACGTATTCGAGGCGTGTTTTCTTGATAGACAGTAATTTCAAGTCGCTAAAATTCCAGTCTTTGATAACTGCTCCGGATTCGAGTGCTATTAGCATGGCTGCTGCTATGTCCTGGAGGCCTGACTTGCCTATGACTATGTCTACACTTCCTCTGGCTAGCATGCATAGTTCTAGGGAGGAGCACCCAAAGTGGAGGAAATAAGTGCCTTTGATTACTACATTGGAGCAGATTATTCTGTCTATGAAGGGAGCTGGTCCATGGAGCTTTTTCTCGTTGAGATAAGCTCCATTATTCTTAAGTGCGTGAAATACATCGAAGTTCTCGAGGTCTATGCAGAGACCAAATACTAGATCATTTTTGTCTATTACTGCAAGATTATAGGAGTAGTATTTACAGTCGAATAAAAAGTTTGAACTGCCGTCAAATAGATCTAAGACCAATACCTTTTCAGCATCGGCTCCTTTCAGGTATCCGGTGTCTTTCCCTAAAAGTGAGCACTTAAAGATCTTCAGCACTTCTGCGTATAGCTCTTTTTCCCACCGAGACTTCATTTTCTTGGAGAAATCGAGTGCAGTAACTCCTTCTTTGCGCAGTCTGAGGGCTTCTCTAAGAATTTTTTCTGCATGAGAAACAGCTATTTTTAATAGCTCTCTCCACGGAGGATCATAAATATCCCAGTAGTTTTCAGCCACATGTTTCACCACTAACGTAGCTCAGCATAATCTATTATCTCGTAGTCTCTCACAACTTCCTTACCCATAATATTCTCTATCCTCTTACCCTCAACTAAAATCTCATAGATATTCCTTCCCCTAAGATTCCACTTCTTTTTCTCAAAAATATCACACAGCGCTAGAATAGCAGCCTGCGTTCCAGTGCTTCTTAATCCAGCAGCTATCAAGACTACTTTCACCGGATTATAGGGATTAGGCAGTATAGCCGCAATACCAGCGTGTTTTCCTGTCAGAGTTCTATCATACACCTTTATTTCACCATCCTCTCTAACACTCAAAATTGCCTGGTGACTGCTCGGTGTCTCAAATCTAATAGGTAGCTTATAGTAGTAGTTTAACATTTCTCTTGTAACGTAATTAGTGTAACCTGAGCCAACACATATCAAATTATGTTTTCTTCTCTCCTCCTCGGTTAAAGCAAAGTCTAGTCTCCCGTAACACACCATGTCGGCTGAACTAAACCCCTCCATCGCAGTATAGTAGCCGAATTTAGCTACAAGCGTCAAGAGAGGATCAAAGTCTCCCATTCTCTGAAAAGCCGTCCTCACCTCATATTTCTCTCCTCTACTCTGCATGTATGTCCTATAGTCGTCGTAATCTATGCTACTTGTACCATATACAAATACTACATCTAAGCCTTCTTCACCAATAAAGGGTGTAGGAAAATTGTCGAACGTGTATCTAACTTGAAGCCCATAAATATACTGTTCTTCAACCTGTTGCCTACTAGACATTATTTCAAAGTAGTAAATATTATCTATAGAAATCATTAACTCCTTCTCCTCCTCAATAGTCCTCACCTTAAGGTAGTGCTTTTCTCCTACTCTCATATAATCAAGTATAACACCATTTATTAACTCATCCTTCATAGTTCTAATCTTTATATATTTATTTTTAAGCTTTCTTCTATCCTTTAATTCCTTGAGTCTCATGTAAATTTCCTTCCCAGCTGACAAAGTAGATATCACATCACTTATCCCCATGCAGTTCTCCCTCCTTCAATAAAGCTATCGTTTCTCTACTTAAATAACTTATGTAAACCAAGTACTTCAAACACTCCTACTACAATAGTAAAGCGATAAACTTGAATAACTTTACTCGTATTTATCATGTGAGAAAGACAGTACTAATATTACTCACGCTAATTACATTAGTAAATCTACTAAAAGTACTTAAGTGTAGCCCACCTTATGGAGAAAAACTAGTCTACGGTAAAACACTCAGAGGATCAATAGTCTGTGTAGATAAACCAGATAGAGAATACTACAAGCTATCTAGTGAACTAAAATGCGAGCCCCTATCCTGTAAACAACTCTACACACAGATATTCTACTTCAATATAGGTAGCTCAGAAGAAGTATCAGCCCTACTTATCTCAATGTACATTAAGATAACAGACCGCCTAGCACTATACATATATGATTTCAAGAAGAGAGAATGGTACGAGATCTATGTACTAGAACCTCACGTAAGACAAGAATTCTTTACAACAGTACCCATTTTCTTCTGGTGTAATATAACAGTAAAGCAGCCTCTCCCAGTAGAAAACTACGTATCAAGCAAAGGTGAAGTCCGCTTAATGGCTCTAAACCCTAAAGAAGAATTTATTGAAGTATACTACGACTACTTAGAAGTAAAAGCTATTAAATTAATCAAAGTAACATTTAAAGCTGAGGGACTAGGAGAAGATGTTTCAGAGAACATACTTTCAGTAGATAATGTGAGTTATAGCTACAGTGACCTACCACTCACACTAAAGTGGCGTGAAGAATCCTCCCACACATTCTCCTGGAAAACAGTAGTCTACTCAAGCAGACAGAGGAAACGCTACATCTTATCTTCAGTGAGAGGTCTCAGCACAAAGTCTTCTGAAAACATTATAGTAGCTAGATCCGGTGAAGTAGTCGCTCAGTACAGCACTCAGTACTACGTAAACATATCTTCTAGTATAGTGAAAATAGTTGGAGGAGGCTGGTGTAGTGAAGGAGAATTAGTTACAATAGAAGCCCCTAAAGTAGTTTATGAAAAGAACAATAAAGTGAGATATGTTTTCCAGTACTGGAAAGGCGACCTATACTCAGAAAACAGTACACTGCTGATTACAGTAACTAAGCCACTAAAACTAACACCAGTCTACATTAAACAATACTACATTGAAGTACACTCAACAGCAGTACAGCTTAAGAAGACAGGGTGGTATAATGAAAGCCAGGAACTAGTACTCTCTGCTCCAATACTAGAGAATCACGTTTTTGAAGGATGGTACATAAACGGAACACTATATACTAAAAACCCTACCCTAAGAATAGTAGTTAAAGCTCCTCTAACAATAGAAGTAAAATACAGTAAGAAAACAATTCACATAGAAAACACAGCAGTACTAGCATTCACAATAGGCCTAGCAGTAGGACTCACCATAGGAACAATCTTAGGAGTATCTTTAAGGAAAAAGCGCGGAGAAACGATAATATATAACCA
>QMSB01000048.1 GCA_003650815.1 Thermoprotei archaeon
CTCTGCTCTCAGGCTAGTTTATGCTTGGGCATGCTTCTACAACTATGCTAGAGTGTATTTGAGTTTGGTGAGCCTCTATGCCCAATGCCTGGAAGCACCGAGCTAGAAAGACTAAAAGCATTAATAACAAGAGGTGATTAAGTTGCCAGCATCACTTCCTTATCAGAAATCTATTTGAGCCATTTATCTAGCCACATATAAGCTCTATTTCTCATATCTTTATTGAACTCGTGGCCTGTGTCGAACACAGATAGCTTTAGCTTGACTTCCGCATTCATTTCACTATAAATTTCTCTCGCTTTCTCGTAGACTTCAACTACTCCCTCCAGCGGGAAAACCGGATCCCTTTTACCAGCTATAATCATGAAAGCTCTTGGAGCAACTAGGCAAAGTACATCGGGTACATCCATGTACTTAAGCATTCCTGGTATATAGGCAGCAAAATTATGGATTATTTTATGTTCTAAAAATGACCTATGGCTAGCGAAACCGCAGTTTGATACTGCTGCGGCTATACGCGTATCTACTGCCGCCAAGTAAAGAGTCCATTGCCCTCCCATAGAATGCCCTATAGCGCCTATTCTCTTCTCGTCTACATTTTCATATTCTACAAGATAGTCTACCGCTCTCATAGCATCCCACACCATAAGTCCTTGGAGAGTTCTTCCGTAGAGAAGCTCTTTCATAGCACCGAATCTCTCGCTTTCCTCACCCTCCGATCTGCCTCTCCAGCCGCTGACATTTTTCTCAAGTCTTTCGCCAAAGTACTTGGCGTCTGGTGCAATTACAACATAGCCTCTCTCAGCAAGCTCTAGTCCATATTTCTGATCTTTAGAGCCTTCTATCCCTACTACCTGATTCTTGCCTATTTTAAAGAGCCCTCCATGTTGATGCAGGCATACTACTCCAGCTCCACATGAGTCCTTTGGTACAATAACATATGCTCTTACATAGTCTTCAAGACTTCTATAAGATATTTTCTTGAAAAGAAAACCTCCCATATCCTTTTCATCAAGTACCTTAACTTCTAACTCCTTTTCTTCTAAGGGAATGCCCATTAACTCTATTAACTTACCTCTATTAAATTCCAGTTTAAGTAAGGTACTGCTCTTCATGAAAAGTTACTGTAAACAAACTATTTATTATTATATACTGAAAGAGCTGTAGTGTATCGCCTGAGTATTAGAATAGATTACTAGTAAATATTTTATTTTACATTACTTTAAGTTAGTTTATATAAAAAAGCAATGTCGTCACTTTGCTCCTTTTCCCCATAATTTATCCCTTTCCCACGTCTACTTGTATGCATCATATGCATAAACAAAGATCATTAAGTCGCTGAGTATTGTTGAAAGAAAACTAAACTGATATTACTGATAGTTATTCATCAATTTTTTATGTATTTACTTAAAGCGAAAGGTATATATACTTCCCTTTATTTCTTAAGGGCAATAAAATTGGTGAAAGCCATGTCTAGAAAAATATTAATTGGAGTAATATTAATAGCAGTAATAGTAGCAGCTATAGTAGCAACATTTCTGCTCCAGAAGAAAGAAAAGGTAATTGTTATAGGTACTACAGATCCTCCAGTTCACTTAGATCCAGCTAAAGCATATGAGTTTATGAGCTGTGAAGTAATATATAACGTCTTTGATACACTCGTTAGACTTAAGCCCGGTACACTGCAGATAGAGCCTGGCTTAGCTGAAAAATGGGAGTTCAAGGATAATGGTGCAGCAATAGTGTTTTATCTAAGAAAGGGTGTTAAGTTTCACGATGGAACTGAGCTAACAGCTCACGTTGTTAAATATAGTATTGAGCGCGCACTTCAATTAAAGGGAGATCCCTCCTGGCTTATATCAGAGTTCATTGAAGATGTTAAAGTAGTGGATAAGTATACTGTAGAGTTTAAGCTAAAGGAGCCCTTTGCACCAATACTCTCTGTATTCACGTTCACTGTTTTTGCTCCAGTATCTCCTGAAGCCGTAAAGAAACTTGGTAACGACACATTTGACGTAAAGCCTGTTGGAACAGGCCCATTCAAAGTAGTCGACTTCAAGAAAGATCAATACGTTATATTAGAGAGATTTGAAGACTACTGGGATAAATCGAGACTACCTAAGCTTAAGAAAATTATCATAAAGATCTTCAAAGACTCGACTACGCTGAGACTTGCCTTAGAGAAAGGCGAAGTAGATATTGCTTTTAGACACCTAAGTGTTGAAGACCTTCAGGCGCTCAAAGGAAAGTCCAGTATTATTGTTGAAGAAAAGCCCTCATTACAGATAAGGTATCTTGTATTCAATATAGGAAACTTCACTATGTTCAAGGACGTTAAAGTAAGACAGGCGATAGCTTATGCTATTGACCGCGATGCTATAGTTAAGAAAGTGTTTAAGGGAGCTGCAAGCAAGATTTATAGCTTAGTGAACCCGAACTTTGATTGGTGCTATAAGCCTGTATTTGAGAAATATGATCTTGAGAGAAGTGAGGCTCTCGCTGAAGCAGTAAAGTTGCTGAGAGAAGCTGGCTACAGTGAAAACAAGCCTCTAAAGTTCACTCTGTGGTACACTACTGACCACTATGGACCTAAGGAGGCTGATGTGGCTCAGTGTATTAAAGAAGCACTAGAGGAAACAGGTTTAATTAAAGTAGATCTCAGAGGCCTCACTTGGAGCGAATTCATAAACAAGCTAGAGAGCTACGAAATGGAGTGCTTCCTACTAGGCTGGTACCCTGACTACGTCGACCCTGATAACTACCTCTACCCGTTCCTCTACAGCAGTACTAGCGGACCAGTATTTTCCTGCTGGTACTCTAACCCAGAAGTAGATCAAACACTAGTTAAAGCGAGGCAGACAGCTGATTTAGAGGAACGCGCCTACTACTATAGTATTGTTCAAGAATATTTAGCTAAAGACGTACCTTATATACCGCTATGGAGCCAGAACCAGAACATCGCGTACAGAAACAACATTAAGGGGGTTAGCCTAGAGCCCTCTATGATACTATGGTTCTGGCCTCTCGACAAAAGCTAGAGGGAGCAGAGAAAGATGAGCCTTAAAAAATTTATTCTAACTCGTCTTTTTCTAACACCCTTTATGGTTCTTATTTTACTCACTTTAGTATTTTTTATTTTAAGAATCTTGCCTGGAGACCCTGTTAGAGTAGCTGTAGGTCCTAAGCTACCTCCTGAGTATGTTAAGAAAATATGTCATGAGTTAGGTTTAGATAAACCTATTATGGTACAGTATTTTGACTATCTATGGAGCCTTCTTCACGGAGACTTCGGTAAAAGCCTTATTACAAGGAGGTCTTTTGCAAACGAACTTATAGACAGGTTTAAAGCAAGTGTAGAATTAGCTATAGCAAGCATTATTGTAGCTATTCCGCTAGGACTGTTTATAGGTGATGTTAGCGCTAAGTACGAAGGAAGTCCTTTAGCTCACTTAGCTAGATTATTTACTGTAGCTACCTACAGTATTCCCGTTTTCTGGCTTGGTATAATCTTTCAAGTAGTTTTCGGTATTTGGCTAGGAATTCTTCCAATAACTGGTGGTCCTCCACCCATGGTTAAGTACAGTGTTCGAGCTATAACAGGCTTTACTACACTAGACTGTCTGCTCAACGGAGACTTCATAGGATTCGCTGAGTGTATTAGGCACTTGATTCTACCTGCAGTTACGCTAGGTGTAGTGATTTCAGGTATTATAGGTAAAGTTTCTCGAAACGCTCTAGTTGAAGTAATGCACTTAGACTATGTAACTGCTGCTAAGGCACGCGGTCTTCCAGAGAAAATAATTCACGACAAATATATCTTCAGAAATGCTCTTATACCTATAATTACTATTATAGGATTACAGTTAGCCCTCTTGCTTGGAGGAGCTATATTGACTGAAACGACTTTCGACTACCCTGGCCTCGGAACATATCTTAAGGACGCTGTTTTATCAAGAGACTATACTGTAGTACAGGCTGCTGTTACTCTCTACGCTATTATGGTTGCTGTAATTAGCTTTATTGTAGACATAATTTACGCGTTCCTAGATCCGAGAATAAGGTATTAGAGGTGATTAAATGGAGTCTTTAATATTCTTTAAAAATTTCTTTAAAGCTTTTAGCAAAGTCCGCTCGCTTGAAGAAAAAATGCTTAGAATAGGGCTAGTGCTAGCAACTGCTCTTATTCTAATAGCTGTACTAGCACCTTACATCGCGCCGTATAATCCTATTGAAATGTATATTGGAGCCCCATATACTCCTCCGTGTCCACAGCACTTGTTTGGAACAGACAGCATGGGTAGAGATGTCTTCAGTCGAGTTATCTATGGCACAAGGAGTGCTTTAATGGTGGCAGTTATTTCAGCAGCTTTCGCATTTGCGATAGGTATTCCTCTAGGCCTTATATCAGGCTACGTAGGAGGAGTTTTTGATCGAGTAGTTACGCTGATTATGGATGCTCTTTACGCGTTTCCGAGCCTAGTCATGGCCTTAGCTATTGCTGTAGCACTAAATCCCGGAGGCTCTGCTTCAGTATTCAGCATAATCTTAAACACTGCTATAGCGATCTCTGTTGTCTATATTCCGAGCTACTTTAGAGTAATACGTGCCACTACTCTTTCTGTTAAGGAAAATCTATATGTTGAAGCAGCTAAAGCTATTGGTGCTCCACCGTTTAAGATAGTCCTTAAGTATATTGCTCCGAACGCTGTTAATCCAGCTATACCGATAATATGCATGAACTTCGCTGATGCTATATTAACCGCAGCCGGATTAAGCTTCCTTGGTATAGGACTCCCACCCTTTTATCCTGACTGGGGGGTAGATGTTTCGAAGGGATGGAAAGACATTCCTAATGGAGTTTGGTGGACTAGCTTCTTTCCCGGGCTAATGATTTTCTTAGCGACTTTAGCTTTCATGTTGATTTCAGACGCTTTAGTCGAGTATCTCAATCCTAGGAAGGAGAGGTTAAGACCATGACTTTGCTTGAAGTAAAGAACTTGAAGGTAGAGTTCGTTACAGTAAGCGGTTCAGTTAAGGCTATCGACGGAGTATCATTTACAGTAAATAGGGGAGAAGTAGTTGGTGTTGTAGGAGAATCCGGTAGCGGTAAAACTACTTTAGGTTTAGCTATACTGAAGATACTTCCACTTAACGGCCGAATAGTCTCTGGGGAAATAATCTTTGATGGACGCGATTTGGTTAAGCTAAGTGAAGAAGATATGACTAAAGTCCGTGGAAAAGAGATCTCTATGATATTTCAAGACCCCATGACTTCACTTAACCCAACTATGAGGATAGTTGACCACGTAGCGGAAGCACTCATAGTACATTACAGATTATCTAAGGAAGAAGCCCGGAGTAAAGCCATAGAAGCTTTAACTGCTGTAGGTATTCCGGAGAACCGTGTTCTAGACTATCCTCACCAGCTTAGTGGAGGTATGAGACAGAGAGTAATGATAGCTATCTCTTATGCACTTAAACCTAAGCTACTTATAGCAGACGAGCCTACTACAGCGCTTGACGTAATAGTTCAGGACCAGATACTAGATCTACTTAAAGAGCTGAGAAATAGACAGAAAACTTCTATTCTCTTTATTACACATGACTTAAGTGTAGTAGCAGATATAGCGGACAGAGTAATAATAATGTATGCTGGTAAAATAATGGAAATAGGTTCTGTAGAGCAAATATACTATAGTACACTACACCCCTATACTCAAGGCCTTCTTAAGAGTATACCGAAAATAGGTAGTAATAGCGACTTATACACTATTCCAGGAAACCCCCCAGACATGCTTAATCCTCCGCCTGGATGCAGGTTTCACCCGAGATGTCCTTTTGCTGAAGAAAAATGTAGAAAAGAAAACCCGCCTCTAGTTGAGGTATCTGAAGGTCACTATGTGGCTTGCTGGAGGTGTGTAAAATGAGTGTGATTTTAAGTGTAGAGAACTTAAAGAAGTATTTCCCTGTAGAACAGACTTTTCTAGATAGGCTTCTGGGCAGGAGAAAGGAGTATGTGAAAGCAGTAGATGGAGTATCTTTTGAAATAAAGCGCGGCGAAACTCTAGCTCTTGTTGGTGAATCAGGGTGCGGTAAAACTACTACAGGACGACTAGTAGTAAGACTACTCAAACCCACAGGTGGGAAAATAGTTTTCGATGGAATTGACATTACTTTTACCAAGGAAAGTGAGTTAAGAAAATGGTTTAGACGTAAAGCTCAGATAATATTTCAAGATCCCTATGCCTCACTTAACCCTAAGATGAAAATAGGGGAGGCTATAGAAGACCCTCTCCTAATACACTTTGGCGATAAATTATCAAAGAAGGAGAGAAAAGAAGAAGTTCTGAAAATAATGAGTAAAGTAGGCTTAGTTCCACCAGAGTATTTTTACGACAGATACCCGCACGAGCTCAGTGGAGGACAGAGACAGAGAGCAGTTATAGCGAGAGCCCTTGTGCTTAGACCAGAATTTATTGTAGCAGACGAGCCTACTAGCTCACTAGATGTATCTATTAGAGCCCAGATATTGAAACTACTTCAGACACTCAAGGAGGAATTCAAGCTAACTTTCCTCTTCATAACACACGATCTCGCTACCGCCTATTACATTGCTGACAGAATAGCTGTAATGTATTTAGGCAGAATAGTGGAAGTAGGTGATGCTAAGAAAGTAATACTAAACCCTGCACATATCTATACTAGAGCACTCTTCTCAGCTGTTCCCTTACCAGATCCTAAGCTCAATAGAAGCAGAAGTAAAATAAAAATTAGAAGCGAGCCTCCAAACCCCATTAATATTCCCTCTGGATGCAGGTTCCATCCCAGATGTCCTTACGCAGAAGAAAGATGCAGAAGACAAAACCCACCTTTAATAAAAATCGATGAAAAACACTTTACAGCATGCTGGCTATACAGCTGATATACTTCAATAAAGTAATATAGGGTTTCAGCACTATTTACCTGTAAATGAGAAGAGAAGAAGTAGAATTAATAAAAAGTAGAGCTCTCAGAATGCTTAATTCAGCTAGGTATCACCTCAGTATAGGTGACTATGATATTGCTGCATTCATGGCTGAGCAAGCTGTACAGCTGTTCATAAAGTATAAGATATTAGAGGTTACAGGCGAAATGCCTAGAACACATGTTATTAGGCGGCTGCTCGGTATACTACGTGACTTATGTAAAGAAGGCAGTGTAGTGGAAGAATTTGTTAAAAGCAATAGGTCTCTTCTAGTGCGCTTAGAGGAAGCTTATCTCGCCTCAAGATACTTGTTTAAGAGATACGAGAAGGAGGAGGCAGAGGAGCTCATAAATTTTGCTGAAAAGGTGATTGATTTTGTCAGAAATATACGTATTTAGCTTAAAAATGAAGAAAATTATTGAAAACTGGAAGTATTGGGTTGAGAAAATAGCTGCTACAGCTAAGGAAGTCTTAGGAGACTGTGAAATCTATGTTTTCGGCAGTGTCGCTGAGGGCACATGGACGGGAGGAAGTGACGTAGATATCTTAATAGTATGCAGTAAGCGTATCAAGTCTAATAAAGAGAGAGGGGAGCTTAAAGCACTTATTGAGGAAAAGGCATGTCTTCCCTTATTTCACCCATTTGAAATACATCTTGTTAGTAAAAAGGAGGCAAAATGGTACTGGAGGCACATCAAGAAGTACATTAAAGTAGATTAGAACTATCGAAGAAGTTAAATAATCGTTAAATACACTTCAGCGCTTATGAAAATGGTGTTTGTTTGAGAGGTAGGAGAGTAGTCTTTAGGGACAAGGGGACTGTAGATATCGAAGAGTTTGAAGTCCCTAAGCCTCGCTCAGGTCAAATACTAATCAAAACTATCTGTAGTCTTATAAGTCCTGGAACCGAGACTGCTTTCTTAATGGCACTACCCAATACCCCTCAAAAATTCCCTCAATATCCAGGATACTCTAATGTTGGTGTAATTGAGGAGATTGGAGAAGATGTCGAAGGATTCAGACGAGGAGATCTCGTAGTATCCCCAACACCACATAGTAGTCACGTTCTAGCTCGAGGCAATCAAGTGATTAGAGTTCCTAAGGGCTTATCTGCTGAAGAAGCTGCTTTCTTTAATTTAGCATCTATATCTCTTCAAGGCGTCAGAAAGGGATTCATAGAGCTGGGAAGTTCTGTCGTCGTAATAGGACAGGGTCTTATAGGTCAATTAGCTCTTCAACTCGCTAGACTTAGTGGAGGATTTCCTGTAATAGCAGTTGATCTTATTGACTGGAGACTTAAAGTCTCAGTTAAACATGGTGCAGATTATGCGATAAACCCCTCTAAAGTAAATGCTGTCGAAGAGATAAGGCGCTTGACTAACGGAAGAGGTGCTGATGTAGTCATAGAAGCTACTGGAAATCCTAACGCTATACCAATGGCTTTAGAAATGGCTAGAAGCCTCGGAAGAGTGGTGATCTTAGGAAGCCCTAGAGGAGTATCAACTGTGAACTTCTATACTCTCGTCCATAGAAAGGGACTGATTATCATAGGAGCTCATACTATTGTTAGACCGAAGTGTGAGTCTCTACCACACTATTGGACTGAAAAAGATGATATGAAACTTGTACTCAAGCTTATGGCTAAAGGGAGATTAAGAGTTAAAGACTATATAAGCCTTAGACTCCCTATCGAAAAGGCTTCAGATGCCTATAAATCACTTATAACGCGCAAGGAAGGAGTACTAGGAATACTACTTTATTATTGAAAATAAACTACTCATCAATTTTACGCTCTCTCCAAACACACTTGATGAAAAATTTAGTTTCTCTCAATAACATCACTAAGTATAGATAGTATCTAATGTACTACATCGAACATGGCTCTCCAGGACAGATATACTTGTGGATTCTCTTAAACCTATCCTCGTGAGATAGATTACTCATAGCCTTATCTAAAATCTCTTTCATTATTCTAGCTTGTTCATCAGTAATAATTATATCAGCGAAGCCCGTGTTCTTAGCCTCTTTCCTATACCAGTTACACTGTCCTCTACATATATACTTGTGTAAAAGTCTACAAGCCTCCTCCTTTGAAATACCTAATCGCTTAGATAATAATACTAGTATCTCTTCTACATCTCTCATTTAAACCCTATCTATGCAGTATTTACAGTACTATAAGAATTACCCCGTAATTCTTACGAGTTAAGAGTATTCTATATTCTTAGGCTAATGAGTAAGATTTACAGCTTAAGTCGTTCACACGATTTATTGCTAGCTTCACTGAAATTAAAGTATAAAAGTTTAACTGAGATTTCATTTCAAGAGAGGTGATTTTATGTCATTACGAAGTAAGCTTAAGACGCTGTATCAACTATGTGATACACTATGTAAACTACAGATTATTGATGAGCAAGACGAGAATTTCGGTGCTATACAGTGTATCGCCTGTAACACAATACATACACGAGCTGGTGAAGCAGTATATCCCTTAGCTGTAGCCTATAAGCATAGTGGTGAGAAAAAGTACCTCGTGGCTGCTATAAGACTTGGAGACTGGCTGGTCTCAGAGCAGAAAGAAGAGGGCTTTTGGTACGAAACTCCAGAAAAGTGGACAGGAACGACGACGTTTCAACTGCTCTCCCTTTCGGCAGCCTACCTTATTCTGAAGGATAAACTTTCAACAAAGTCTTATAAGCTGTGGAGACAGGCGATAGCTCGTGCTGCTGATTGGCTTATGTCAGTAATGAGCGAGACCTTCGCTAATATTAATTACTCAGCTACTACCTCTGCCTCACTTGCTCTATCCTATAAGGTCTTGAAAAGACCAGAGTACCTCGTTAAAGCCAGGGAGCTAGCACATCTAGTTGTGAAGAAGATTAATGAGGAGGGGTTTATTGTAGGTGAGGGAGCTATTGAGAATAACCGAAGAACGGGAATCGATCTAGGATATAATCTAGACATGTCCTTAGGGACGCTAGCGCTCTACAGCCTCATCACTAAGGATGATCTCGTTAAGAGGAAAGTATTGAAAGCACTTAAAACACATCTTTTCTTCGTCTACCCAGACGGCTCTATCGACGATTCATGGGGTAGTAGAAGCTATAAGTGGACGACCTATGGTAGTAAGACAGCACACGGATGTCAAATGGCTTTTGATTTATTAGCTGACGAAGATCCTAGATTCGCTACTGCATCACATCTCAACTTAGTATACTTACGTAAAATGATTCGAGGAGGACTAGTAGGATATGGTCCTCACTCCTGGATCCATGATCCCTCATTTACTCCCTGCATATACCCTACCTTTACACGAGCAGAGAACCTAGCCTTCGCAATAGAATACGGTATTACTCCGGAGAAGAAGAGCCCGATACCCTCTCAGAAGAAAAACTGGTTTAAGTACTTCTCCTCAATTAACGTAGTACTAGTGAGGACTGATGAGTATATGGCTACTGTAACAGCCTACTCATATAACTATGGATATAAAGATAGAAGATACATCACTTCACCCACAGGAGGATGTATATCTAATCTATGGTGGAAAAACTATGGTCTAATGCAAACCTCTAGTCAGACAGTCTATGAGCCTCATGAGATCATGCACATGCCTGTAGAAAAAAACTTACTACCCTTAACTCCTAGAATAGATTACTTCAAGAATGGGGAGTACTACACGAACTTATATGAAACTAGTGGAAAACTCAGTCTTCATTCCAGTGAAGAGGCAACTATATCAGTTTCGTGTAGAGGAAATCTTAAGTCAAGGAACTTCGAAGATTCCGGGATCAACTATACTCTAATATATGATTTTTATGACAGGAAACTAGTCAAGCGAATAAAGCTAAAATGTGAACAATACAAGCTTAAGGGGATAAAAGTGATCGAGCCTATAGTAAAGGACCCAAGTACTAGATTCATCAAAAGGAATAAGTACACAGTTTTGATAGAGAAGAATAATGAGACTTGGGTATTTCAACTACTGAGTGGTAGAGGTGAGGTTACCCTCGGGGTAGGTGAAGAGAAGTACTGGTGTCCATTCCCCTCTATAGAATGCTTTCCAATATGCATAGACTCGATTGAGTCAACAGAAATAGCTTATGCTATTACGCATAGCTCCGCCTTCTTTTAAAGATATTTCTCAGCTTCTCAAGTGAAAATAATAAGCCTTTATAAATTTAAGTTTAATACAAGCGAAGAGACAAAAGACAACCGAGATATAATGTCGGCTCGGTCTTCTGAGACTACTTTTTAAAGCTTTGCGAAAAGCTTAAAAGTATAAAATCCCTAACCCGGTAGCGGTGGTCGAGATCTATGAAAAGCTTTTATGTAAAAAATGGGTGCTTCTATTACAAGGACAAGCCGTTTATCAAGACTTCAGCCTACCATGGAGGAGACTACATAATATCACTCCCCGAGGAATTAGTTACTACGGATAAGAATCTTTACCTTAAAGCTGGATTTACTTCAGCTGACTTCTTCGCTCCTTGGAGAAGAGTACATCCATCTGAAGATGAGTGGAGGCTGGAACCTTTAAGAACACTGCTTAGAAGAGCTAGAAAAATGGGTATAACTGTCTTTATTCACTTCTACCCTAATCCTCCTAGATGGATGGTTGAAAAGTACAAGTGGTACTGGATTACTGAAACTGGTAGAAGGGTTCCAATGGATGTAGCAGGCGGATATGCTTTCGATGAAAACTATTTCAAAGAAATGGAGGAGTACATTAAGAGACTAATAGAAGTTTGTATGGAGTATGAGGATGCTCTTGGCGACTACTGGTTGTGTAGTGAAAATTGGCCTTTCTTACCTAGTTTTAAGGAAAAGAAAATCATGGGTACTAGAGAAGACGCTAGCTATGACGATTATACAGTATCTAGGTTCAGGAAATGGCTTAAAGAACAGTTTTCTCTAGATGAATTAGGTATTCGCTGGAACTTAAGTGAAGATACCTATAGTTCATGGGATGAAGTATATCCACCAGTGAGTTTCAGAAAAGCAGACTTTACGGGAAGGAGCTTAAAGAAATGGAGAGTAGCGAGGTGGGACTGGTACCGTTTTAAGCAGTACATATCAGTGAATACATTAGTAAAGTTCTGTAATACAGTACATAAATACGACCCCTATAGACCTATCTCGCTTGAAATGAATATGGATCTCCCTGGATGGAGTGGTTATCAGAGATGGTATAAAGTATGTTCTAGAGCTAAAAACGCTCATGCCGCCGTTCAGGATTTTGAGGCTTCTTTTGTCAGGGCTCTATACTATCTCGCTATTGCTAGAGGTTCTTCAGACCCCCCTCATCAGGCTAATGAGATGTCTGGTTTTCAGGATTATAGGTGGTGTATTAGGAATGCGTGGTTTATACAGGCTATGGGAGGAACAGGAATGACTTTCTGGGACTTCAAATCAGACTACTGGGGACTAGTGAC
>QMSB01000049.1 GCA_003650815.1 Thermoprotei archaeon
GAACTAGGCTCTCTTACGTCTCAGGAGACTCGTGGCTATGTTAATAGTATCTATGTTATGTAAATTTATTTTTAGACTATGTTAATATTTCAATTAGACTTAAATGTTCATTAACTTTAGTCACATACTTTATTTTGTGCGATGTCCAATAATTAATCTTTTAACTAGGTGTACCTAATTTTATTAGGTATGCCTAGCTTAAGTGTTAACAATAAGGTGTTCAGAATAACAGAAGTAAGAGGAGGCCTTAGTTTACTACAAAAGCTCATTCCCTTTGGTATATACCCTGGTGCTAAAATTAAAGTACTATCTATAGGGAGGAAAGGTGTATTAATTGAGGTAAATAATTCTATAGTATTCCTTGACAATAAAATATTTTCGAAAATATACTATAGAGGATGATTAAATGAAAATTAAGGTAATTTTATTTGGGCATCCCAATGTAGGGAAATCAGTTATTTTCAACAAACTAACTAAATTAACAGCAATAGTATCTAATTACCCTGGGACAACAGTCGAAATATATGAAGGAACATTAGAGTACTGTGGACACCAAATAGTAGTAGTAGATGCACCAGGAGCATATTCGCTAATCCCGAGAAATGAAGCTGAAACTATTGCAAGAAAGATACTATTTGATGAAAATTATAAAATAATAGTACATGTTGTCGACGCAACTAGTCTTAAAAGGCACCTCCACTTAACTTTAGAACTACTCGAGCTCCCCTTCCCTGTAGTACTGGCCGTAAATCAAGTAGATAGAGCAGAGAGACTAGGAATAAAAATCAACAAAGAGAAATTAGAAGAACTACTGGGAATTCCAGTAGTATTTACTGTCGCCACTGAAGGTAAAGGACTCGAGGAACTACTCAAAACTATAATTACTATAGCAGAAAAACTTGATAATAAGTATCTTGTTAGAAAGACTTCTACAGAAAAATATTTAAGTAGGATAGAGAAATATATCTCACCTAAGTTATCAAGCAAAAATAAAATATTTTCAAAAGCTATAGCATATTTCACAGTAGTTAATGATAAAGAATATTCTCACCTAAGAAAAAATATTCCTCCGGCAATCAACCTAGAGGAAATAGCTAATAAAATAGTAACAAATAGGATAAAAGTAGTCGAAGATATTTACAGAGAAGCAGTTCAAAAAGGTGAAGAGTTCTTTAAAGTAAGTTTAGTAGACTCACTACTAGTACACCCTGTTAAAGGCCTTATTATTACTACTTCTATAACACTAGCTATAGTTTGGCTTACTTTAGCCGTAATACATGAAATAGCTCATAGAATACCCTCCATGATATACTACTCTATTTACAAGAAAATTGTCTGGGAGCAGTTAAACAAAATACTCCCAGAGAATATTGTCAAATATGTTTTAATTGGAGATAATCCCGGAGTATATTCTTCTATGGGCTTACTGACTACAGGTATATTTTTCGTATTCTTCATGATACTTCCATGCCTTATAGTACTCTACTTTGTCTTAGGCGTACTAGAAGACTCAGGTATTTTACCTAGACTAATAGTGCCATTTGACTGCCCTCTACGAAGACTAGGTATGTGTGGTGAAGCTATACTGCCGATAGTAGCAGGTACTGGATGCAGTATTGTAGGAGTGTTTTCTACAAGAATTCTTAAGACTAAGAAATCGAAGTTTATTGCCTCAGTAGTTCAGTGGATAGGAGTACCGTGTATGGCTGAACAAGTAATGATATGGTTTGTTCTCGGAAGCCATGGTCCAGCGTACGTACTCTTACTCTATATAATTTTGTTACTAGTCACTATTCTAGTAGGGTTTTTCTTAAATACTGTAATAAAAGGCGTGGAAGAACCACTAGTAGTAGAGCTACCTCCTTGGAGAAAACCTTTACTAGAAAATGTTTTAGCGAAAACTTTTCTTAGAGTAAAAGAATTCCTTTTAAGAGGAACTCCTCTTATTTTAGCAGGAATATTATTTGTGAACATACTCTACTACACAGGAGCAATAAATGCTTTAGCTGAATTCACTTCCCCAATATTTTCAGGACTATTTAACCTACCCAAAGACACTGTAGTAGCTATTATTGTAGGTATTTTAAGAAAAGACGTGGCTGTAGGTGTACTGAAATCTGTTGCACCTCAATTGTCTCCACTACAAATGCTTACGGCAATAACTATTACAACACTATGTTTTCCCTGTATAGGCACACTAGTAGTTTCACTAAAAGAAGTAGGGGCAAAACAGACCCTCTTGATGATAGGACTAATGATTATAGTTACAGTCATCACTGGAGGAATACTCGGGCTAGTCTCAAGTATTAAGCCTTAACACTTTTTATAAAGCACCTTATCTCTTTTAACAAACTAGGGTTCCTTTTAATATACTCAAATAATTTTTCCAGTCTTTTTAAGGTTTCGTCACTAATAGAATGCTCCATATTACACGCATCTTCCTCAGCCTGATCAAAGGGAACTCCAAGTACTTCACTAAGAAAGTCTCTCAAAAGAATATGTCTTCTATAGATTTCCTCGGCTATCTCCCTCCCCCTATCTGTTAGCGTTATCAGCTCTCTTTTCTCGTACTTCACTAAGCCTTTTCTCGATAACTTTTCTAAAAACTCTACTACTGTCGGCGCTCTAACTTTGAGTATTCTAGCTAAGTCTTTTACTCTAACAACATTTTTCTCCATTAACAGTATATGGATTGCCTCTAAGTATTCTTCTTCACGCTTACTAACCATTTACTTACTATTGTTTTTAACACACCATTTTATTTAAAGCTATAGTCTACTGTACTATAGTAGAGAGTTATGCTTTACTCACAGGTGTACTCTGACATTTAGAGAGAGTTTGTTCAGGTTAACTAGAATGATTTAAAGCTCTATAGGTGGGCGTAACGAGTAAGTGATGTCATTGCCTACGACTACTGTTCATGATCCTTAGAGATATACAAATCCCTGTAAGTAAAGTAGAACTCACTAAATATAGCCATAAACTTACATAAAGTAATTGAAATAAGTATTCAGAGAAATAGCCGCAGGTAGCTGTTAAGCCTAATAGTGAGGAGTTCTCATTTAAGCTATGTAGTGATAATGTTATTTAATGCCAGCTAGTTCAATTGTATGATTAGCTGGCTACCATCAATAATGTTTTTAATGTAAGCTACTCTCTTTAAATGAGATTATGGCTAAGTATCTTTTTGGAACACAGTACATTTTCTATACCAATTTTGAGGGGCGAATGTTATCTGATGAAGAAATTGAGCGTGATTTGGAAAACATGGTTAAGTTCAATATCGGAATTCTCAGACTTACTTTAATGTGGGCTGATATAGCAGTAGCTCCTAGTAGACTTGAGTTAAGTAGAGCTGATTACATAATGGATGTTGCTTACGAGAAGGGGCTTAAGGTGCAGATAGGTTTTCTTCATGATTCAGCTCCTTCCTGGGCTGTAGCAAAATATTCTGACGCTAGATACGTTTCAGCTAAGGGAGAAGAAGTGTACTTTACCTTAGGTAGAGCTATCAAAGGCCATCCAGGTCTCTGTCTCGATCATCCTGGCGTTAAAGGGGAACTAGAAAAGTTTTACGGGAGCGTTGTAGAAAAATACCGTAATCATCCTGCTATACACTCATGGGAACCCTGGGTAGAAATATGGTTTAATCCAAACGATAATACTATTTATGAAAGTGAAAGAGAATCTTTCTTCTGTTATTGTAAGTACACTGTAGATAAATTTAGAAAATGGCTTGCCAGCAAATACAGCTCTATAAGTAAACTAAACGAAGCCTGGTTGAGTAGTTTCAACGATTGGAGTGAAGTCGAGCCTCCGCGCTTTAAGGGACAGAGAGTAGTTGACTGGCTCGACTGGAAGACATTCCTTATAGAAAACCAAATATCTCATTTAAAGTGGCTTACAAACATCATAAGAGTAAGAGACCCAGATCACCCTATTTACGTACATGTACCTTTATCCTGCGTAGGCTCTAAGTGGTCAAAAATGGAGTCCAAAGTGGAGGGATTTTATTTACGCGACTACAGAAGTATGGTTTCCTCAGTACTAATAGACGACTGGAAAGCAGCTCCCATAGTTGACGTTTACGGACTCAGCCTTTATCCAACTAATATGTACGATTACTATCTGATCATACATGGACGTGAGCTCTCGGAGGAAGAAAAATTAGTTAACGCGGATCTAGATATAGCACTAAACCTAGATGCTATTAGGTGTGCCTGTGAGCAGACAGAAAGAAACTACATTATCGCAGAACTACCCGGTCAGTTTGGAGGACTCTTTGAGCCCTACTATGATAGAAACTTCTACAAAACTCAGCGAATATGGACGTTCATGGGCTTAGCTAGAGACTCTAAAGGAGTAATTATTTGGGAATGGAGGCACTCGGTGCTGGGAACATATGCTCCCTCATATGGTTTATGCGATGAAAACGGAAACCCTACTGAAAGAACAGAAGTTGTAGCTAGGTTAGCGGAAGAACTAGACAAAGTATATAGCTACGTTAAATCCATGGAGAGAATAAGCTCAGACATAGGCATAGTGTTTAGCCCTAGGAGCTATATTTACGACTGGGCTCACTTCGGCGACCTAGGGAGATCAAGATACTCTATCCTCGGATACTATAAAGCCTTATGGGAGTTAAATTATCCTGTCGATATAGTTCACATAGACTACTTAAGTAAAGTCAAGAACTATAAGCTACTAATATTCCCCTGGCCCATAATTTTTTCAGAAAGCGAGCTAGAAAAGATACATAGTCACCTCAAAAGAGGAGGTAAAGCTGTAATAGAAGCCCGCTTTGCCTCTAAAAACAAGTGTGGTGTACTTAGGAGAAAATTACCCGTGAAACTAAGTAGACTACTTGGATTCACTTTCGGAGAGATACTTCGAGAAGACGAGATAGTAGTTAAACCTAATAGTCTTGGAGAAAGTGCTCCATCGACTTCGCTAACTCTACCCATAGCTGTATGCTCACAGAGCATTAAATTAGAAAGAATAGGGGAAATAGTAGGAGTCTTCAAGAGATCAGGAAACCCAGCGATAGTTCTAAGCAATAATGTTCTTGCTATAGGTACTTTCATGGGACTATCTTATGTAGCAAAGGGCGGCAAAAGCTTACTTAAAATGGTAGATTACATCGCTAAATGGGCTGGAGTCTCACGTACAGCCGAAGTCTACGGTGTACCTGAGAAAACTGTAGTCGAAGTAAATGGCTTTAAGAAAAGGGAAGAATATTTATTCATAGTAATTAATCACTCTACAAAAACTATAGAACCTTTAATTAAATTCAACATACCTAGCAGAAAATATGTAGTCAACAACATTATTGAAGGAAGTAGGCTAATTGCAGAAAATAATTACATTAGGCTAAAGCTCGAGCCAAGAGATGTAGCTGTGCTATATTTTGAACCTAAGTAACTCACTTGAAAACTTACTCACGTGCTCCAGCAGATACTGTAGTTCCTTATCGTAGTTAGTAGACATAGATCAACTCAAGGCATATACTTTAATCATATATTTACTTGTTTGGAAGACATACTGGTAGCTATGAATATAGTTTTATCAAACAAAAGAGAAATCTGCGGTAATATACTTTCCGCAGTTCTCGGAGAAACTGGAGTTAAAAGACTTTACTTTGGAGAATATTTTCGTGGAGAACCTTTTGCCGAGATTGAAGCAGCGAAAAAGCCTTCGATTCTAGTAGAAACATGGGATTTGAAGGGCATTGAAAGAATACTTGAAGTTGAAGGCGTTTTTCTACGAGAGTTTATAAGTATATATAAGGATATAATTGTATATTCGCTTGAGTTTCCTAGAGAGTGTTCTCTGTGCTTGAAAGGTCGTATTATTCCGCATTACTGGTCTTCAAGAGATAATATTGATGAAATGGCCCGCGAAGGACGGTTTAAGGGAGAAGTTATCGACAATAGTACTTTTCTAGTTTTCTATGAAAATAGACTCTTTGCTGTAAAATGCAATCAGAACCTTGATATTAATGTAAAGAAAAGTAAAGTAGAGTTTCGTGCCGAAAACATGTCTAAAGACTTCGTTTTAGTCGCCTCAGGAGGAGTTTCAAAAGAAACTGTTTTAAGAGAAGTCTCTAGTGCCGTAGAAAATCCCCTAAAAATAGCTGGTCTTAGAGCTAAGTGGATTAAATCACTTTTATCTAAGACCCGTCCGCTTCAGACTAAGCGAAAAGACTTTACTGACTTATGGAAGTACTGCTGGTACGTTATACTAACTAATAGAAGTGTTATAGAAAACCACCCTATTTTAGTTAAGCCGTTTAATATGCCTACTAAGTATGTTTTCAGACACCAGTGGCTATGGGACTCTGCTTTCCACGCTATAGTTCTCTCACTTTATGACGTGAACTTAGCTAAAGAAGAACTATATAACCTGTTTTATGCACAGAAACCTGATGGACGAATACCTCACGAAATCTTTCTCTCTAAGATTATTTGCAGGAGACTATGGCATGTAGACGACTACTGCCCATGGACTACTCAGCCCCCTGTTTTAGCTGTAGCCATTAAACGAATACTGGACGAGAAATACGATAGAGATTTCGCTAAACTAGCTTTCGAGAAACTACTGAAGTACGATGAATGGTTCTCTACGAAAAGGGATGCCGACCAAGACAATCTCGTATCATATATCGACTATCTTGAGTCAGGCTGGGATAATAGTGTTAGATGGGATGATCCTGTAACGAGACTACAAGAAAAACCAGACTACTACCACAGTTTTTATCCTCGAGCCCGCATGGCTCCAGTCGAAGCAGTAGACCTTAACTGCTTAATCTATATTCAGAGAAAGACTATAAGTGAACTCGCTAAAAGACTAGGAGACCACAGAACTTCAGAAAAGTACTCTACTCTCGCTGAAGAAACAAGGAGAAAGATCCTGCAGTATATGTGGGATGAAGAAACAGGCTTTTTCTACGACGTCTACGAAGATACTCACGAGAAAATACTCGTTAAGACACCAGCAGCCTTTCTAACCATGTTCGCTAAAATAGCTACACAAAAACAGGCAGAGAAACTAGTAAAGCATCTATTTGATCCAAGAGAGTTCTGGACAACCTTTCCACTACCCAGTGTTAGTGCGGACAACCCGAAGTACGATCCAAAAGGCTACTGGAGAGGAAGAACGTGGATAAACATGATTTGGTTTACTTACTGGGGACTAGTAAACTACGGCTACTTAAATGAAGCCAAGAAACTAGCTTTAAGAACACTAGAGCTCATGTCCAGAGGACCCACATGCTACGAAAACTACAACAGCTCGACCGGAGAACCAATAGGTGCGCCTGATTTCGGGTGGTCTACACTAGTAATCGATTTAATGAAAGACTTAGAGAGGAGAAAAATATTAGATTAATTTATCCAAACTCTACTACTACTTCAATATCATCTACATAAACCCATGTTTTTAGCCAATTATCACTGAAAGTATGTAAAAGTATTTTCAGTATGAGCTTTGTTTCAGCTACACCTTCAATAGTCTTTGATAAATGCTTCCAGCCGGAGTCTCTGAAAGGTCCATAGTAGTACTTGGGGTTCGGGTTGTACCTTGAAATTAGGTAATATGTCTTTCCACCTGCTTTAACGCTTACAGTAACATAGTCGTAGTAGGCTGAATCCCATGAAAGTACTCTCAAGTAAAGTGATATTTTAACATGCTTTACTTCAACACCGTCTATCTCAGCTGGCACTTCAATTGTCATTGAAGCATAGTCGTTTAGAGATTTCCATGGCTCACAGTGTAGGTCTCTGTGCCCGAGCATCATTACCCAGCTACCTGATATAGGTCTAGTTTTATCAGTAGCTTTTCTATGTCCTGGACAGTAGTCGTGTACCACTATATCTCCTGTCTTCTTTTTAACGTAAACATACCTAGTCTTAGACCAGCCTACAAGACTTCCTGTCTCAAAGTCTTCTGAAAACAGTACTACTTTTGGAGGTTTACTAAATGTTTCTATTATCCAGATTATCTTTACTTGAGTAGACGCTCCTCCTCCACTGTACTCAAGCATAGTCTCTAGTTTAGCGACCTCTGCTCCTAGCTTAGCTTCTGAACTAACAAAGACTTTTACTGAAAGCTCTATTTTCTCTCCAGCTGAAATACTCAAGGCTTCCCCGCTTTTCTGCTTAATATTACTATTATCTACTACTATCTGCGTAGAGTCTCCTATTTTAACGAAAATATTTACTGAAGCACTAGAAGTAATAGTATTGGCAGTAAGCTGTACTAAAGAATCAGTGTCCGCAGTAAAGCATAGTACTGGACTAAATCTTACCCAGTGTCCTCTAGGAACCTTTAGTGTAACATAAGTAGTGTTAACTCCTGCCTCTACCCTATAGCTTATCTCAGCTTTCTTTACACCATATTTAGGGTCTCCTAGGTCTTCTCCAGGTGAAGCAGATACATGAATTTCTACAGCTTCTCTAGCTAAACTTACGGCTTTACTATAGGTGGCTTTAGCTCCTTCAGCAGTACCTACGGCGAGCAGATATTTTCCGGGTTTAAGATCTTTTGGAAGCTCTGCTGAAACATCCTTTATTTCTCCCGGCCTGATCTCTACAGGTGTTACACTTATAGCTGCTACAACATTTTCTGTTGCTGGATCAAGTAAGTATACTTTATCTACTTTAGCTTTGCTTTGCCCTATGTTATGCACATAGAGAGTAACCTTATTACCTGAAGCCTTAACTCCCTCTATTTTTAGTCTAACAGACTTCTCTGATTTAGCCTTCTCTACTTCCCCTGTATATGAGATGATGTAGACATAAAATATGACACTTACAATAACAATGAGTAGCATTAGTACGAGTAGTATAAGTATAGATGAAATACCCCGCGACTTAAAAAGCCCCATCACCTCCCCCTATTTAAAAAATCTTTTCCTAGATAATAGCTTTTCTCTCAAAACTAAACTATATATCTAGGAAATACCCAAATGTTCTATATAGTATATCTCCCCCAACGAACATTTCATATTCTATTGCCTAATTGAAGCTATGTTTGAATCAGTTTCCGTTCCTTCTCAAATTCATAATAGCTTTAAATTATATACCCTTATATTTCCTCTAGTAAATATTATAGGGTAATAGAGCTTAATTGAAGTGATGTTAGTAATCCTTAAATTACTTAAGAAGTATGTTCTCAGAAACTCTAATTACTCTAGGCTTACTCATCTTATCTACGCCTGGTTCAAGCCTATTGTTGTCGTTTACATCTATCCACACTACAGCGACATAGTCTCCTGGAGGAATTTCCTTGAATATAAAGGTGTCCTGTGAAATTTGTTCTCCTATTGCTAGAGGCGTAGTTAGGCATAGTCTGTGAGGCTTGAAGAAATCTTTAGTGTAGTATAGATGGGCTCTGAGATACTCCTCTGATCCTAAAATGCCCTTTACTTTAGCTCTAAGCACTATACTATGGTTTTCGTAAAGCAGATCAACTATCTCAATATTCTCTACTCTTGTTCCTTTCAGCTTGCTGGGTACGCTTAGTTCTACATAAACGGTATTTCCTGGAGACACTTTAACGGGTTCACCCCATGTAAGCAGTAAAGGTCTTTTTCTGCCAGCTACTTCTCTGTCTACGTATAAATAGACAGTACCTGGAGCTATTTTCCTGAAAACAAATCTGCCTTGCTCATCTACCTTAACTCTCCTACCGTACATTGGAGCTGAGGGAGGGTCCCCGTAGGCTGGTGCCCTATATTCTCTCAGCACACCTACATGTACTCCGCTAATGTCTTCACAAACTACTCTACCTTCAATAGTCCCCATATCCCTATTCACGTCAACTGGCTTCAGTAGCTCTGTTTTCTCTCCAATAAGCTCGAGAAGAGAGTTCACTAATATCCTTCCTCGGGATGCCTCAAGAAAAGATCCTCTACCCTCATAAGTAAGCTCTTCTAGTGCCTCAAGCTCTGGTGTAAAGTATCCTAAGTAGTCATTAGACGTTGTAACTAAGACAGGATACTCGTACTTACAGCGCTTAACGAACTCTACTCCAAGATCTGCTGTTACTTCACAAGGGACTATAGCAAAGCAAGCATCATTTAGTATGAGAACTTGCACTAGTGCGCTGTAGTAATTTTTCTTAAACCAGTTAATATATTTCCTCTTTACAGGAAAACGTATTCTAGCCCGCCTGAATTCTAAGCAGACCTTATCAAATACATTTATACTCTCTACTAACTCTACAATACTGTCTCCAAGAGTCTTGAAAAGCATCTTAAGCCTTTCTCTTTTATCACCCCAAATAGACGAAATCTGCATGTCACCAGCAGCACCCATTAAAAATACTGTCTCGACATCTCTATACTCTACACTAGGATAGAGGTCTACTAGCTGCTTAATATTGATCTTTGATTCAACATATTTTCTCACGTATTCTGGCCACTCAGGACCAATCTTACCCGGATGGCTTCCTCCCCAAGCTGTAGTCAGCATTGTAGGATGAGAAGGAAAAACGAAGATTACTCCCCTAACTGCTCCCCTGAGATCACATATCTTAGTGACATAGAGTGTCGTATCAACATATCCTCCGGGCTTTCTACGATTCTCGTTAATCCATGATGGAAGTTTCTTTTTACCGAAACCAATCTTGGCTTCAAACATATTGCTGAAAGCATCTTCAACACATTCTACAGCTCTCTTCTTCAGCAGATCAAGTATCTTAGGGTCACAGGGACTAGGATAAGAATGATTGTGTACTGCTGAGAGTATAATATAATCAACGCTTACTCCAGTTTTCTCAAATACTTCTCTCTTAATCTCATTTGCCTCTTTTTCTCTGAAACCAATAACATCGAACACAAGCCACACTAGCCTCAGCTCTCCTACTTCAAAGACCACACTTTTACAGAAAATATTTCTATTGTAGAAATCTAACAGAGGTACCTGCTTACCGTAAGGAAGTACTACGGGCCATGAGGGAGCAATAGACTTCGAAGCTAAGCCTACTCTAAGACTACCACTACTACTTTCCTCACACACCCCCTCTAACATTTTTCACCAAAATCGGCTCCTACACACGCATATAAAACATTAACTTCATCACCAAAGACAACTATACATTTAGTTGATCTAATACTCAAGTTTCTACAAATAAACCATAAACTTAAAGAACATATATTTAATACTAGCCAGCAGTCTCGACTCTAACTACCCGTATGTTCTTCCCAGGCACATTTACTTTGAAAACAGCTTCCCCTTCAACTACTCTCACTTTTCTCTCAGCTACTAAAGCTAAATGATATAGCTCTGGGCGCGCCACGAGAACACTACACTCACCTACCTCTGCTCTCAAAGGAACCGTGACTTCGACTACCAAGTCTTCGCTACCTAAATTGTCGAGAACAACTGTAGTAGAAGTTCTTTGAGTGCTCGCCGCGTAGCATAAGTTGCTTGTATCCCGTTCAGAAAATGCTCCACACCAGTATCTCCTTGCTCCGTGGAAGAGCTCACTCCACGCACGCCAGCACTCAAAAGTCTCTCTGTTCTTTATTCTACCGTCTGCGTGCACCAAGCCTATCTTATCTTCGTGAACACCTTCAACTAGACACCAGTCTACCATGACGACATTTACTACACCGTTGTGCATTAAGCGAGGCAGAGCTTCTCTAATGAACTTGTAGCCTAAGTCGTGACCCCACTCGTCTACAGCTACTCTAATGTGCTGGAGACCCTTTCTATCAAGTAATGTTCGTAGATGCTCTGCAGCTATCCACGGCGAATTAGGATTAGAATTGTTATACTCATAGGGATGGTAGCCTAAGGCATCAACCCATTTAAAGACCTCCTTGTTTTCGGTTAGCTTCTCATAGTAGAACCAAGCCTCTCTAGGAAGCCCGTGGAGTTCAGCATGCCATCTAACATAGTCCCACGTGTGATTTCCGCTGAGTATTACGAATGAATCAGGGTCATTTTGTTTGATCGCTTTCCCGTACCTAAGGCTGTACTCAAAGAAACCTTCCCAGCTGCCGCCATTTCCAAACCAGTGTACATCCCATTCTCCAAGCCCTCTATAGAGCTTGACCCAGTCTTTAGTTCGCTTGACGTGCCATGATACGAAGTCTTCCCATACATCATAGTCTACTAGGTCTCCTCCTACCCAGTAATCGTGATAATGTATTACTTTACCGCAGCCAGGCTTCCAGTCAGGGTTACTGGCTTTTCCTGTTTTAATATACTTTGAGTTCCATTTCGGCACGCCCCATATA
>QMSB01000050.1 GCA_003650815.1 Thermoprotei archaeon
GCAAACGAGCTCTGCAATAGGTATGGTATAGACGTGATCTCGGCTGGCGTGACTATAGCATGGGCTATAGAGTGCTACGAAAAAGGGATAATCACTAAGGAGGATACAGGAGGCCTTGAGTTAAAGTGGGGTGATGGAGACCTTTTGCTGAAATTAATTGAAATGATTGGCGAGCGGGAAGGCTTCGGAAAGCTGCTCGGTGAAGGAAGTAGACTAGCCTCTAAGATGCTAGGTAGAGGTTCCGAGAAGTACGCTATGCACGTGAAAGGGCTTGAAGTGCCTATGCACGATCCACGGGCCTTTAAGGGCATGGGGCTACAGTACGCTACTTCTAATAGGGGAGCATGCCATCTTCAGGGATTTGTTCTGAGAATAGAGCAGGGCGAGAGAATGCACGACTTGAAGATATATGAGAGAGTAGATCGCTTTGAGACTAAGGGTAAGGGAAGAATAGTCGCCATCATGCAGGACTGGCACGAAGTACTCGACTCCATGATCATATGCAAGTTCCTAGCCATTCCTCCTGCACATGTGGCGGCGATGTATAGTATGGTTACAGGGAGAAAAACTCTGCTCCCAGAACTCCTTAAAGCTGGCTCGAGAATATTCAATCTGAAGAGAATTTTCAATATAGCCTGCGGGTATTCTTCAGCCGACGACACTCTGCCAGAAAGATTTCTCAGAGAACCTCTTAAAGAGGGAGGAGCCGCAGGACAAGTAGTGGAGCTAGAGCCAATGTTGAAGGAGTACTACGACTACAGAAAGTGGGACGAGAAAGGAGTCCCCAGGAAGGAGCTCCTTGAAGAACTAGGCATAGCAGAGCTCGCAGAGAGGTTAATCCGGTAGTTTTAAATAATGTGCATATGCTTATTTTTCTGTGACTCCCCAATACTTTCCAGGTAGGGGTTTTTGGGGACAGAGCTTTCAGCAAATCCCTCCTCTTCCGCCTCCTCCTCCCGGAGTTGAGCGAGTAGTTACAACTGTTGATAGCAATACAGGTCTGACTTCTCCTATTTCCTTTAGATTCGCCAGAGCCCCGTTCATCGCGGTAGTAGATATCTCAGAAAAGAGCATCAAGAATCTGAAGATAATAAGCAATCCTTATGCTGGTGCTCTCCGTGGAGCTGGAATGGGGCTCGGGCAGTGGATTGTCTCTAGCAGAGCAAGCGCTGTAATAGCGTCTCGCTTAGGACCCAATATCGGTTTTGTGCTACAGCAGGCTGGTGTAAAAGTTTTCTTTGTGCCTCCCGGTACTCCTCTGAGAGAAGCTCTGAAGCAAACAGGGCTAGTTGAGTTATAGGGCGAAGTTCACTCAAAGAGAAAAGACTTAAATTAATCAGTGAGTAGTATTATTTGCTTGAAGGTGGGTGGAGAGAAGTCTATGTCTAAGAACTCAAGTTCTAGTGATAGACGGAATAGATCGAATGGATTCCTGCTAATAAACAACTCAAAAGCCCTAAAGAATATCAAAATGTACATAAGGCTACTTAATGCAGGAGGTATTCTAAGGAGATATTTCATAATGAACGGATTTGACGGAATAATGACCGTCATGGGAATAATAATGGGATCTTATATAACTCACTCCATCAACCCAAAATTTATCGTCGGCGCAAGCATAGGCGCTAGCATAGCAATGGGTATATCAGGATTTGTGGGAGCATTTATAACTGAAAGAGCTGAGAGAATTAAAGAGATAAAAGACTTAGAAAGAAGCCTCTTTACGAGCCTTGAGGACAGCGTCTTAAAGCAGGCTGTAGACATAGTAACAGTGCTGGCCGCACTGATAGACGCGCTAGCCCCTATGCTCTTCTCACTAATATCAGTTATGCCCTTCATGCTAGCAATATGCTCGATTATATCCTTAGAATTGGCCATGCTCATCGCAATAGTGCTGATAAGCATTCTACTATTTTCACTGGGAGCATTTCTCGCGAGAATATCTGACGAAAATGTACTAAAGTATGGACTCTACATGCTAATATCAGGCTTATTGATTTCTGTTATAGGAGTCTTCCTTGAAATACTTCTATAATAGACTCAAATTTCTTATATACTTTTATCTTTAGTTTACACGTATGGCAAACTACTTAATAGAAGACAGAGACGGGGTATTTCTTAAGGTAATGGTTAAGTCTAGAGCTAAAGCTAACAGGATCGTGGGAGTTGAGGGGGACTATTTAGTCGTAGAAATAGCTGCTCCTCCTACAGCAGGTAGAGCAAATACAGAGCTACTCAAGTTCCTTAGGAAAGAACTAGGCGTAAGCCAGATAGCTATAATTAGAGGTATGCGAAGTCGCGACAAAATACTATTTTTAAGAGATGCTGATCCTGCTAAGGTCAGAGAAGCTATTGAGAAGATTCTTGGTGAATCTAGTTGATTAAAGAGATAGTAGTGGCTAGCGGAAAGGGTGGCACAGGTAAAACTTTCATATCATCTAATCTAGCCTATCTTATACATTCTCTGGGAGAAAACATTATTGCTGTAGACGCTGACGTAGAGGCGCCTGACCTTATCTTAGCGCTAGGTGGTGAAAAGAAAAGATTCTGGACTGAGGACTACTACGGATCTTTTAGACCAGTAGTAGACTACAGTAAGTGCGCTAAGTGCTGGAAATGTTTGAACTACTGCAGATTTGGAGCTATAAAGAAGAGCGATCGAGGGCCCCTCATAGACTACAGTAAGTGTGAAGGATTTGGAGTGTGTGCAGTAGTCTGTCCTTCAAAAGCAATATCGCTCACTCGAGTCAAAACAGGCGTCATATACATGGCTGAAAGCGAGAGTGGGATAAAGGTTATTACAGGAGACCTAGAGTTAGGCGGCGGGAGCAGCGGAAGACTAGTCTACGAACTCAAGCAACGCTCGAGAAAGTTTCTAAAAGAGGGATACGTTGTGGTAGATTCTGCTCCAGGAATAGGTTGCCCTGTGATATCCAGTATTAGCGGAGCAGACCTTCTGGTGATTGCTATAGAACCTACTCCTCAGAGTATCAAGGGGGCGTGCAGGCTACTTGAAGTCGCCCGCTCTCTTAGAGTAAAAGCTGTCTCTGTAGTGAATAAGTATGACTTAAATCCGGCTATAGTTGATAAGATAGAATCTATGCTTGAAGTAGAAGTAGTGGGCAGAATCCCGTATAGCGATGAAGTAGTCGAATCTTATACTGCAATGACTCCCCTTTTGGCTACTAAAAGTTCTATCAAGGAGACTGTAGAAGAAGTTTTGAACAAGATACTAGGTGAGGTCCCGTGATAATAGCAGTGGCTGGAGGAAAGGGGGGAACAGGGAAAACTACTTTAGCCGTCTCCCTAGCCCTGTTAGCCTCAGGAGAGCACAAGGTACTGCTCGGAGACATAGATGTAGACAATCCATGTACCTTTACTTTACTAGATATAAGTCTTAAAACTCTAAGAACTATATTTGCCTACAAGCCAGTAATAGAGGAGGAGAAATGCTCCTTCTGCGGAACATGCTCCTTCTACTGTCCTGCTCACGCGCTCGTAGTTATTCCCGGTAAAAAGGTTATTTTCATGGAGACTCTCTGCGAGGGCTGCAGCTTGTGTGAAGTAGTGTGTCCTAATGGCGCCATAAGGGAGGGAAAAGAGACTATAGGTTACCTGAAGTTTGGTGAGAAAGGATATTTGCACTTGATTGTAGGAGAGCTTAAGCCAGGTAGTCGAAGATACCATGAAGTCGCAGGCGAGACTTTAGCTCATATTCTTTCTATTTCAGAGAAATACGACTACATAGTTGTAGACTGCCCTCCGGGGACAGGAGCTAGCGTGGCTGAAGCTTTGAAAGTCTCGGACATAGTTGTTGCCGTAACTGAGCCCACAAGACTAGGAGTCCACGACTTGATTAAGTTTAAAAAACTGGTAGAAAGATGTGGAAAGAAGCTAGTGATTGTAGTAAATAAATACGGTATTTCGGGAGGCTGCTATAGGGAACTTGAGAAGGTCGCGGGAAATGAATTCTTCAAAATACCATATGACAGATACTTAGTAGAAGCTTACAGCACTGGTAGGAGCGTAGTCGAAATGTATCCTGAGTCTCCCTCGGCTAAAGCTTTAAGAGATCTATGGCAGTGGCTTAGATCTCTATGATCTTATAGTCGAGTTTTCCTAGTCCCAGCTTTTCTGCATGATATACCTGTATGTAGGGGTCTATGCCATGTACTTCGAGGAACTTATTTACTTTAGCTGGAAGAACGTCGATTCTGCTGGGTAGGGTCTGTCCCGGTATTCCCTGAGTTTCGTTAATTAAGTCTAGTGAAGCTTTCTCTACGGCGACTACGTCTCTCGAAGCCAGTATGCCTATGTCTGGTATCAGCGGGTTTGTGGACCAGGGGGTGCAGTCGCAGGCTACTGTGACGTCGCAAACAAAGTTCAAGTAGAGTATCTTACCTTGCTTAAAAGTACTTATGACTGCAGCGGCGGCCTCTGCTATAGCTTTGAGAAATCTCTCTACACCTCTCCTGTTCCATACTAGTGCTCTGTTTGGGCAGACCCATACGCATCTATAGCACTTCACACACTTCTCTTCGTCGACTACTATCTTCCCGTTTTTGAAGTAAATTGCCTTGTGGTCGCACGCGGCTACACACGCGCCGCATCTAGTACACTTTTCTTCACGCCAGACTGGAGGCTCTCCGCCTAAAACATCGTGTACTCTTCTTTTCCCAGGCTTAGCTGTACAGCCCATAGCTAAGTTCTTTAAGGCGCCGCCGAACCCCGCCATTCTATGTCCTTTAACATGAGAGACCACTATCATAGCATCTGCTTCGTATATAGCTGAGGCTACCTCAACTTCCTTTATTATCTCCCCATTTACTTTGACTAGTCTATAGTCATTTCCCCTCAATCCGTCTGCTATTAATACAGGTGCTCCTACAGAGAGATGAT
This sequence comes from Thermoprotei archaeon, assembly GCA_003650815.1. Taxonomy (GTDB): domain Archaea; phylum Thermoproteota; class Thermoprotei; order Thermofilales; family B15-G2; genus B15-G2. The sequence goes on from QMSB01000050.1 coordinate 4,900, forward strand.
TTATTCCCTCAATATTGGCTATTTCAAGGTAATCGAGCGCCGGAGGTCTACAAGTATCTGTAACAAAAGGCTTTCCTCCAAGTTCTTTAACTACCTCAACTACTTTCCTCAGGAATATGGGTCTCACTATACGGAAGCCGCCTTGAGAGCCGAAGTGAGTTTTCACGGCAACTACATCTCCTTCTTCAACTACTTCCCTTACACCAGCCTTGTACATAAGCTCCTTAAGCCTCGTAACTGGGCTGTACTGAGCTTTAAACTCCTTTATTATGTAGCTCAGGAAATATACAGAGCTCACGCTAAAAACATCCTATTAAGTATATATGTACTTTGACTTCCGCTTATCACTAGATTAGGGTTCTTCAGGCTTCTCTATTACTTGCCATGTCTTCGGGTCTTCTAGTCCTATTCTCCATGCTGCTATTTTCTTTATTCCCTTGTTTAGAGCAATTTTTATTCTAAGTTCTGTGCTTTTCGCTATCTGAAACCACACATAGTGCTTCTTCACACCGCTGTAGTAAGTAAAGCAGGCTTCTCCAACATCCTTGTTGAATTTGACACAGGCTTTTGTTTCATTTGCTAACTCTATTGCCTTCGAATAGCTTAGCCCCCTCGCTCTTCCGCCTTCCGGCCAGTCGTAACCGTAGAAAGGTATTCCTGCAACTATTTTTTCTATAGGAACAGTCTGTAGGGCATAGTCTAGAACCTCGCTGAACCAGTCTAGCGGCGATACGGGTCCAGGCTCTCCTCCTGCCCAGTGATAGTCGTATATCATTATAATAAATAAGTCGCTGTAGTTTGATAGTGCTCTGTAGTCATATGCTCCGCTCCAGCCACTATATGTGGGCTGTGTCTTAGCAGGAACATCTATTGTGACAAGCTTTCCTAAGGGGTGTAGTTTCTCGTATAGGAGCTTCATAAATAGTGTCAAGTTGTCTCTGTCCTCTGGAGGAATATTTTCGAGGTCTATGTTTATGCCATCATAGTTCCTTTCAACCACTAATTTGACTACCTGGTTTACGGCGCTTTTTCTAGCAGAAGGATCTGAGAGTATCTTGTGGACTATTTCTCTGTCAAAGTTTTTGTTTGCTACTAGTGGAATTATTTTTACTCCCCACTTCCTGCACTTTTCTACAAAATCTTCGTCGTAAAATTTTTCTACTAGAACTATTTTTTCGTCGAAAATATACCATGTCGGAGATACCCAAGTGAACTTACTATGGTGGTTGTAGAAGCTCTCTTTACTTCGGGAATCGTATTCTACTATCCAGCCTAAGAAGTATACCTCTAATTTTTGAAGATTGCTATTTGCTTTAATTATTTCAGTGAAATCAGCTTTCTCTCTGGGTTTTTCTCTTCTGGTAGTGTAGAAAATTACGAGTATTATGATAGCTGATAGCACTATAACTATTGTCAGCAGTACTAGTAGTTCAGAGAACTTCACGTAGATAACAGCTGGACTACTGAATATAGCCTTAACTAGCGTAGTTATTTATTTTTAAGAGAAGCCTTCTTTAAGGGGACAATGAGTAAAATTAGGGTAGGAATTATTGGCTGCGGCGGTGTAAGCTGGAGACACGTTTTAAGGCTGCGTAGAAATCCTCGTGTAGAGCTCGCGGCCTTCTGTGACATTGACTTAGAGCGAGCACGCATGTTGAGAAATGAAGTCTACGGAGCTGAGTATTCAGCAAATGAAATACTCTATAGTGACTATAAGGAGATGATAGATAAAGCTGAACTAGATGCAGTCTGTGTATTTACGCCTCATGCTCTCCACTACTCTCAAATAACATACGCGCTTGATAGAGAACTTCATGTTCTTTCAGAGAAGCCTCTCTGCTGTACAGTCGAGGAAGCAGAAGATATTGTTAGAAGAGCAGAGGAGAGAAACTTAGTTGTTCTAGTGTCTTTTCAGAGGAGGTTTATAGAGAGTTATATTAAGGCAAAGGAGCTTGTTCAAGAGAAGCTGAGTAAGCTTAAGCTCATTACTGTCTACTTAAATCAAGACTGGAGAAAACTCGCGAAAGGTACCTGGAGAGCTTCTAAGAAACTCGGTTATAGAGGAATGCTATTCGACTCAGGAAGTCACGTGGTCGACTTAGTTTTATGGATTTCCAAGAAAAAGCCTCTAAAAGTGTACGCAAAGATAGATTGCGATGACTTTGAGGTCGACTTAAATTCGGTAGTCTTGGCGGAGCTTGAAGACGGAGTTCTCGTTAGCTTCAGTATATGCGGGGACGCTCCTCGTGGAATGACTGAAACAGAGACTTTCTATGGGAGAAACGGCACTGCTGTTAGAATAGATAATGGTAGGGTATCGCTCATATATGAGCATGGAGAAAGACTAGTCTTCAACACTCCTCCTATAATACCTGAGGGAAAAGGCCCTGATGATAACTTTATTAACGCGATATTAGGGCTAGAAGAAAATAGGTCTCCAGCGAAAGACTTTCTCCGAGTTATATCGCTGATGGAGGCGGTATATAAGTCTAGTAGAGAAAATAGACCAGTAGACGTAGAGGAAATATATTCTTGAGCCTGCTTTGGAGAGAGTATATATCTTTTTGTAGAGTTATTTTGATGTGATCTACTTAGCTCAGGTAATTTGTTTTGATCTGCTTAGACTTCCTCCTGAAGAAAGATACGAGGCAACTAAAGTACTCGAAGAGGCATTAGAAAACCTAATATCTAATGAGCTGCCATTGAACATAGCATTCACTAGCTACACTTTAGAATACTTAGCAGAAAATAGGCGTAGGATACTAAATATCATTAAAACTTCTCCACCAGATATTCTTGAAATACTCTCAACGATTCCGCCTGAGTTCCAGTTTCTGCCTCTTTATGGGCTGAGAAAAGTAATCTCGCTAAATAAAGCGAAAATAAGACAACTATGTGAAATTAGCCCAGAAGGTCTCTATATTTCAGCCTCAAGCATCACTCCCTCGCTTGTCTCTGCTTTAAAAAGAGAAGAGTATAGCTATTTAGTAGTTCATGAGAATGCAGTGAATCCTAGTTTTAAGCCGTTTAAGATAGAAAATACGGTAGGAGACTCTATTAATGCTATAGGTCTAAATGAAAACCTAAGCCTCTATATTAAACTTTACTTAGATGATAAAATACTGCTTAACACTATGATAGACTCTTCAAAAGAACTATCAGGAAGAGCAGAAGACTGCTCTCTGCTAATGTATGTTCTGAGAGAAACTAGTTGGCGCGGTCTCTCTAAAATTCTTCATGTAGCTAAAAGTCTAGTAGAAAACATCGGAAAGCTAATTACCCTGAAGGACTACTTGTTTATAGTACCCTCCTCTAGAGAAAAGAGCATCTGGGCAGCGGAAAACCACGCAGATTTTCCGGCAGAGCTCCTCTTAAGCATCTGGAACCAAGTAGAATTCATGGAGACTCTTTTAGACTTAGCTGAGAGACTTGGAGGAAGTAGGACTATTGTCTTTAAGGCTAGAAGTCTCGTTGAAGAGGCTGTACAAATACTCTGCAATATAGACGTTTATAGAGATGAAGTTTTCGTAAACCAGGTAAACGAGATTCTACTTAAGCTGGATACTGCTAAGAGATACTTAGTATCATCTCTCGCCTAACAGATTATGTGAACGACGAGCAGAAAAAATATTAGGGAAACAGTAGCTATCATAAAACATGGTCAAAATAGTTAAGCGTGATGGCAGAGTAGAAGATTTTGTTAAAGAAAAAATAGTTGTAAGCTGCTATAAAGCTGGAGCTCCTCTTGATGTCGCCCGAGAAATCGCCGATGAAGTCGAGAAGAAGATTCACGAAGGAATGAGTACTGACGAGATTAGAGAGCTCGTGCTAAAGGAGCTTGAGAGAAGAAATCCTGAGTGGAGAGGAAACTTTGAGCTCTACGATATTCTCGTTAAGGGAAGAGTTACTTACGAGAAAGGAAAATATATGGTAGTTCCAAAAGGCCATCCTCTATACTTAGGTACACAGGTTGCTGACATAGGGAGGAAGGGGCTAAGTGATGTAAGGGAAGTAGAAAGTATTCTTAAGCAGCTTGAAGAAGACCTGCAGCACGGTATCTCGCGAGCCACTATACACAGGCGCACATATATACTGTTCCTAGCTGTGCTCAGAACAAGAAAAATGGATAAAGAAAGTAAGTTAAAGGCTATTGAAGCCATAAACAAGTTTAGAGAAAAGCTCGGATGGAGACCCTTCAAAATCAAAAGACCCCTTGAATAGTTTGAGACATTAAGCAGTTAAATACGCTCTTTTAGACCATATATGTGAGTAAAATAGGAGACCTTATACTTGAGAAGACAAGACACTTAAAGTACTCTAGTAAGGACTTCATCGTCTTCTGGGTTGAAGAAAACTATGGCCGAGACTTCTTCAAACTCCTAGTTTCGATAGTTCTTTCACAGAATACTAGCGATAAAAACTCTATTAGAGCCTATAACAACCTTGAAAAGAAAATAGGCGTTGTTCCCGAGAAAATAGCTTCAGCTAAGTTAAAAGAAATAGAAGAAGCCATTAAGCCTGCAGGACTTTATCGACAGAAAGCTCTCGTAATAAAACAGCTTGCTGAGGCTGTCTTGAATAAAAAGCTCGATTTCAGCAGACTAAAGAAAATGAAGCTCGAGGAAGCTAGAAAATATTTAGCAAGCTTTAAGGGAGTCGGCTTTAAGACAGCTGATCTTCTCTTACAGCTCATGGGTAGACCTACTATAGCTGTTGATACTCACGCTATGAGAGTCGCCGTACGTTTAGGTCTGAGCAGCAGACGGAGCTATGACTCTGTCAGGAAAGCACTACTAGAGGCTTTTAATCTCAGAGACTATAAAGAGGCTCACGTAAGGCTAATTTTAGTCGGAAGAAAATACTGTAAACCTAAAAGGCCAAAGTGCAGTGAATGCCCGCTCAAAGACTTATGTGACTATAGTTTAAGAAAATAAGTTTTATATCAATTAATGATATTCTAAAAAGCCATATCTTTACTTAACTGAACCTTCTGGAGACATTCAACATCATTTTCCTTCAGAGTTCTCAAATATTGATTAATCAAAACTAGGATTAAATAATGCAAGCTTTACTTGTTCATTTAACGAAATGCCTTGTAAGAGCTAAAGCATTTACTCAGATAAAGTTTCATTAAAACTTCTTTTAGGATATCTCAATGACTCATAAGATTAACGGCAAAGTTTTTAAAGTTATTTTAAGGGAATATACGTGTCGAGGAGATTTATTGAAGATAGAGCGCTGACAGAAGCTATCGCTAGGAGAGCTATTCTAAAGATAGCAGTCATAGGAATAGGTGGGTGTGGTTGTAATACTATAACTAACTTAACAAATGCGGGCATTAATGTTCCTACAGTCGCGGTTAACACTGATGCAGCAGCCCTCAGCGTTACTAGAGCTAAGTATAGAATACTTATTGGTGAAACAGTAACTAGAGGAAGAGGAAGTGCTGGAAGCCCCGCTCTCGGCAGAGAAATAATGAGCCGTGAAGTAGACAAGGTTCTAGCCCCAGTGAAAGACGCTGAGCTATTTATTCTAACAGCCGGACTTGGAGGAGGAACAGGAACGGGAGGTATTGTCGCTTTAGCTGAGTACATTAAAGAAAACATGAAGGATAGACTAGTGTGGGCTGTAGTGACAATACCGTTTTCATCGGAAGGAGTAGAGAGAATACAGAATGCTCAGATGGCTTTATCAGAACTACTGGACCTAGCTGACATGACTTTAGTTAACTTTAATGATATACTTAAAGAGAGAGTCGGTGCTTACAGCATTCATCAGGCTTTTAGAGAAATGGACAAGCATTTAGTAGAGTTAATAAACGGGCTAACTAAACTTCAAGGACTACGCCCTCAGCCAGGTCTTGTTAACATAGACTTTTCGAATGTAGAAAGACTAACTAGGAACAGTGGTCTTGGATTCGTGGGAGTGGGTTCGGGTCTACGATTTATAGACGCCTTTGAGGACGCTCTCTCCAAGAACTACTGTGAGGCTAATCTCAGTGGAGCCAGAGGAGCCGTAGTATATGCCGAAGGCACTAGAAGCATGCTCTCGCTGAGAGAAATTGAGGAAGTGCCTAGAATACTTAGCGAAAAATACGGAATAGGCACTGTGTATTGGGGAATAAGATACAATTGGCGCGTGCACAATCCCCAAGTGATGCTTCTAGCAGCAAGTGTTAAATCTTCTTTAGTAGAACAATTTCTAGAGGCGAGATAGCATGAAAATATCAGTCATAGGTATAGGTGGTAGAGGACTAAACGCCTTAAATAATATTGCACTAGATATCAAAGACCTAGTATCAATAGCAGTAGACACGGACTCCCTTGCTCTCAAAACCGCAAAGGCCAGACACATTATTCAAGCAGGTGAAGGCAGATCTACTGCAGGTTCCATGGAACTTGGTAGAAAGGCTGTAGAGGCTCTGACACCGAAGATAATTGAGAGAATAGAGGGGTCTGAAGTAGTAGTAGTGATCTCAGGCCTAGGAGGGGGAACAGGAAGCGGAGGACACCCCGTAGTCATTGAAGCAATAAAAAGTCAAATGGACGCCCTAGTGTTATCATTCGTAACAGTGCCCTTTAGAACAGAAGCACTGCCTAGAATAAATAACGCTAAAGCGGTCTTACCACAAATAATCGAACTATCAGATATGACTATTGTTCACTTTAACGATAAGCTTAAAGAGAAACACCCTTCAATGGCCTTACCAAGAGCTTATCGTATGTTAGATAAGTACATAGCGAATGCCATCTATGTGCTCAGATCGCTTGACCAGATAACTCCAATACCCGGCTTAATGAATGTAGACTTTAATGTATTCAAGTCCATTGCCACTAAGTCAAGCTTAGGTTTTATAGGATTAGGCGAAGGTACTAGAGTCCCTGAAGCTTTCAAAAAGGCCTGTGAGAGCCCCTATTGTGATGTAGACTTCGCCAATGCAAGAGGAGCGGTAGTTGTTGTAGAAAGTGCTGAAACTGCACTAAGCACATCGGATATATTTGATATACAGGGTATAATAACTACAAAATATAACGTAACTAATGCCTACTTCGGCTTTAAGCCCACGTGGACAGTACACGCACCTAAAGTAGGCTTTATAGCAACCAATATTAAATCAAATATGGTATCTAAGTTTATAGAAGGGTGACACTATGGAGGAGCCGATAAGCATTGTTGTTATTGGTGTTGGTGGTTGCGGCTGCAATACTTTGAATAGGTTGTATGAGGTTGGTGCTACTGAGGATGTTTTAGCTGTTGCTGTTCATACTGAAGCAGTACACTTACAGTCAGTTAAAATACCAAATAAAATACTAATAGGACAAACA
>QMSB01000051.1 GCA_003650815.1 Thermoprotei archaeon
CTCTTCACCTGGATATAGGTCGAAGTAGTTATCGCTGTAAGTGATGTTTATGGGGTCTACGTCAATCACCTTAATGTAGGTAAGCCTAGAGTACTTGTCTGCTTTCATAATAAAGTCTACTCGAATTCCTTTCTCAGACACTTTCTTTTCCGCTACATTGATCTCTATTCCTACGTCCGGGAACACTAGCTCTGAGTGTTTTATGAAGAAGAGCCTGTTTTCATGCACTAGCTTTTTGCCTATATACAGCAGTCCTAAGAGAACTTTATCTCTCATATCCACTGACGGCATTTCCTTGAGTGCTAGCGAACCTACTTTTTGAGAAGAGTTTGCTTCAGCTTTGAACTCTACTTTCTTTTCATAGCAAAGTTCTCCAGAAAAGCTAATTAATCTAAGCACTATTTCCCCCGAGATTTCTTTGAGCGTATCGTTTACTACGTATAGGTCTACAGACTTACCTTGCTTCTTAAAGACTAGGCTAATAGGGCTGTAAGCTTTCTTTACGTAGAAGTAAGCTGCCTTCGGATCTAAGAAGTAGTCCACAACTTCCCAGCACATATTTGGCCAAGGCGCATTGAAGTTCCAGTACATACATCCGCCACAAGCAAATTTGCGTGAGCGGAAGTGTTCTATAGCTGTCTTGAGAGCGTAGGCTTGAACTAATTGTGAGAGTAAAATATAGTCTCTGAGAGTAACCGGCTTTCCGAAGTCTCTAATGTAGTAGCACATTTTCCACGGCGTGTGATAGTGGTAAATCCATATTTCGTTTATTGGCCAGAGGTTTTCCGGACTCAGAAACTTCTTTAAAGTCTCTTCACTGGGTATAGACTGGAAACCGAACTCTGTTATGAAGCGGGACTCATCTTCCTCGTACTCTTCTATTGGCTGATACCTATGCCACACATACCAGTTGTGCCTATTGCCTTCCTCCATAGAGTTCGGGTTTTCTCCTCCCCAAGGGCTACTAGGCCAGTAGGGTCTGCTAGGATCTAGTTTCTTCAGTACCTCTGGTATCACCTTGTAGAACACAGGGTGTCCTCTGTGCTCTACTCCCATCTCGTACATCATCCAGTCGATCTCGTTATTTCCGCACCACAGAATGATTGAGGGATGATTTCTCAGTCTCTTGACTATGCTCTCAGTCTCTCTTCTAACTAGCTCAAGAAATTCTCTGTGAGTCGGATAATAGGCTGTACTGTAAGGAAAGTCTTGCCAAACCATTATTCCTAGTTCATCGCAGAGATCGTAGAATACATCGTGTTCTACTAGTCCTCCTCCCCAGACTCTCACAGCGTTGTGATTTGCTTCAGCCATCATCTCGAGTGCACGCTTATACTTCTCAGAAGTTATTCTACCTATAAGCAAGTCTAGAGGAATCCAGTTAGCACCCTTAACAAAGACTTTGACTCCATTTATCTTAAAATAAAACACCTTCCCGTTAGGTGTCTCAGGTCCCTTAGTAACTAGCTCTACAGTCCTTATGCCGAATCTAGTGGAGTACCTGTCTACCTTTTCTTCACCTACATAGAGCTCTACGACGAGATCATAGAGATTCTGCTCACCATACCCTCTAGGCCACCACAAGTAGGGATTCTCGACACAGTACTCTCGTTCAATAACCTTAGTCCCTCTCTCTAACTCTACTTCAAAAGAGTCTTCTATAATGCTGTCTCTGCACTCAGCTTTCAGGACAAGTCCGTGTTTACCCTCTTTAAAAGACTCTACTTCAATCTCTACTAGTATTTTAGCAGACTTTTTACTCAACTCAAGTGTTCTAACATAGGTACTTCTTATCTTAGCTGAATTCATGAAAACTAGCTTTACGTCACGCCATATACCTACAGTAAGCAGTCGCGTAGCCCAGTCCCAGCCATAAGCATACTGAGCCTTTCTAGCCCAGGCTCTCAGCAAATTGACTGGAACATTTCCTCTATTCCTCTTATGCGTTTCGAGAAGAGGTGAAGCAAGCTTAACTACAAGAACATTTTTCTCACCAAACTTAATCTTATCAGTAACATCTACGGCGAGAGGCAGAAACATATCCTCATGCTCAGCTATCTTCTCTCCATTAAGCCATATTGTGGCAAAAGTATCTAGTCCCTCAAATACGAGCTCTACTCTATAGCTCTTCAGCTCTTCGGGAACATAGAATTCTTTCCTAAACCACCAGTCAACTTCTTCAACCCACCTACATTTCTCAGCATTTCTCTCAAAAAATGGGTCTTCTATAAGCCTATGTTCAAGAAGATACGTGTGAACATCGCCTGGTACTCTGCAATCCAGCCAAGAATAGTCATCGTAACTTTCTTCATAAGGCTTAGGACTTATTCTTAAGTATTCACCTGGCTTAAACCACTTAAACTTCCACTTACCATTGAGTAGCAGTATCTTAGCCATAAATAGAATAACATCTGTACTGATTTAAACATTAAGGAGTAAAGCAGAAATAGTGCCCGGATACTACTCTATTCAGTGATGAGTCCTGGCCTCTGCTGCTAAGTGATGAAAAGGGTTTCATCTGATAAACGTACTATAATGCTGGAAACTTTATAGTGTCCGAGTATTTAAGCCTGTATAAGGAGAGATTAGGGCTATGCTGTAAATGCATCATATATGTTAAACTACTACGGCTTTCAGGCGTATCGGTGGAGCTATTTCAGCAATAGGGAATCCTTTTTCAGACGATATTCTCATAGAGAGAGCACGCCCAATATCAACATATTCTCGTGCAAGGGTTTTCAAAGATAGTCTCAGTTCAGTCGCATTCACTGTGTATTTTATTTCCCCTTTTCGAATATAGTAGAATGCTTCAGGAATTATCGTAACTATGCCATCTTTAAGCTCAGCTTTAATAAGTCCCTCTACGTAGAATCCCTCTCGAGTCTCCTCTATGAGTTCTGTAGTCTTCCAGTCTCCAGGCTTCACCATAAGATTGCTTTGCATAGTCTTAGGCTGTATAAATAATCCTCTAGCGCTGGCGTTAGGAGTAGCCCCCATTATGTACGCTGTCCAGCGTGTATGTAGTAGAGATACTATTCTACCGTTCTCAACTAAAGATTTTCTAAAAGCAAGTACTCCTTCATCGTCGAAGAAGTAGCTGGCATAACCCTCTGCTATGAGAGGATCATCTAGCACTGTAATATCACTTTTGAAAAGCTTAATACCAGGTCTAATACTTAGCTTTCTCTCGACTATGATATCTGCTTCAAGCAAGTGTCCTACTACTTCATGGAAGAGTGCTCCTGCGCACTCAGAGCTCAGAACTACACTATACCTTAGTCCTCTTTTGAAGAATTCTAGAGGTCTCGCTTTGAGGAGAGCTACTAGTCTTGAAGATATTTTTCTCGCCAGAAGAGAGGGCTCGGGAAGATGCTTTAGTCCGCCAGTAAATCCTACTATAAGGCTAGCTGATTTACTTGAGTAAGTGGCTGAAGCTATGAGTTCTACTGATGTACGTTTCTCGAAAGCATCTGCACCATCACTAGTTATAATACTCCTCTCAGTAGTATATGTGGCTAAAACTATTTCAGGTACTGCTTCAATAGGGTGAAGAGAGTCTCTAAGAACATCTGCTAGCGATAACACGTAGTCAACAGCTTCTTCCTCGCTCACCTCGTAGCACGCCTCAAAAGACCCTTTAGCAAGCTTCGCCTCAGCTAGCCCTTCTATTCTTCTGCTAGCAGTTCTCCCTATAGCAGCTGCTTTAAGCGCTTTTTCTTTGAGGGCTCTGAAGTCCTCTGTGTTGCTCGAAGCTATACCGTAAACTCCATCTTTGAGTACCCTAACCCCTCTAACAATAGACTCATTACTATTGACTTCAAGCGAGTGTCCTCTTAAAGCCACTTCAGTAACAGAAGTTTTTAGGGAAACATATGTTGTCTGTTCCGTTGCCATTCAATTAAATAAATATCTTGTGACAGCGTATAAGGATTCTGGTGATGAAGAACATGATTCGGAAGTCGAGTATAGGCTGATAAATTTACTTGATGAGTGAGAATTTTTCTAATGTGGAGCCGAAGTCTGTGTATTTAACTACTTTCACGCTGTTAGTGAAGTAGTCTGGTAGAAGGTCTAAGTACCTTAAATACCGCTGGTCTCCAGCTACAAGAACGGCTCTATCTTCAGACGATCTAAGGGCTCGTCCAAGTGCCTGAGAAGCCCTACGCAGAGCAGGAACAATGTAGGCGTAGTACCTCCCCTTATCTCTTCCGTAGATCTGAGTATAGTACTCTATATACTTCTTTGTCCTAGCAGTCACTCTATCGAAAGGTATACCTACGAGAAACACTGCCTCTAGCTCGCGTCCAGGGAAGTCTGCTCCTTCAGCAAAGCGCCCAGATGCAGGGCCCACGAGAACTCCGTAGTCTCTACTCAGGGAAAGTTCCTTGAACTTAGTGAGAACGTCTCTCGCCTCATCTCCCTTCATGTCCTTTCTCTCGACAAACACTACTGCTCCCAGAGCCCTAAGCTCTTCAAGCAAACCATGTTTAATCAGCTCTCTCTGAATCCTGTAGCTCGCGGTAAAGACAGCAGTGTTTACTCTCAGCTTACCCACAAGAGCTGATATTAAACTAATATACCTCAGACACATCTCTTCAGGGAGCTCCTCTCCTCTCGTAGTTACTCCTTTCAAAATAATAGGCAAGACTCTCCGCGGATCATAGTCTGATGCTATTATTTTCCCCGAGTACTTTTCAATGCCCACAGTTTCAGCAAATGCATCTATCGGCGCTAAAGTACCTGACATCAATACTACTCTATAGAACTGCTTCCACACATTGCTCAGAATTTCTCTTGACCTCATATCCCATAGCTCGAGAATAATATTGTCTCTGTCTCTCGAAGCGATGTACGCGAAGCCGTCAGTGCCTTGAGTCTCGAAAACACTCAGCCAGAAATTGGCTAGATGATAGAGAGACGAGTGTGGACGTTTCTTCTGCCTTATCTGCTGTTCTCTTATCCTCTGACCATGAGCTCTCATCCGCTCTAAGAGAGATCTAGATAAAAGCTCTCTGAAGTCCTCAGGATCGAAGAGCATGTCTTCTTCATCTTTAAGGATTTTTCGGTACTCAGCTACCTTAGAATACATCTTCTTCAGCACATCAACTATCTTTGCAAGACCTCTTTCCGCAGCCTCTCTCGCGGCGTTAGATATAGTGTTCAATGTTATTTTATCTGAGTACAGGTTTAAGTGCTGGAGATTATGCGCCTCATCTACAACTAGTATTGAATCACTAAAGGGAACTATGCGCTTTACGCTCCAACTTATTCCCTCCATGAAGATGTAATTGTAGCTTAGAGAGACTATATCTGCTTCCTCCAAAAGAATATATTGAGCAAAATAGGGACACACACCTAGACGGGAGCACTTCTCAAGGACTTCAGTATACATCATGGGTCCACTGAACATGTCTAACACGGCTTGCTCTTTTCTGATTAAAGTGCGGTAGTATTTGCAGTTCTTCCTATAAGTCCGGCAGAGAACACTTGCGTCTTCGTGGCTCACAGGACCAGTGAGCATTTCTCTAGCTAGCAGGCACATATCTCTTTTACCTCTGAAAGAAAGTCCTCTTACATCAAGCCTATTTTTCTCGACAATCACTCTCAGCTCCTCTATCGGTCTATCAGTCTCGTTTCCAGTTCTGACGGCCCAGAGGACCCTGTAGCCGCCGAGCATATAGGGCATTAAAGCAGATAATACGACTACAGTTTTCCCGAAGCCTGTAGGAGCTTGCAGGAGAGCAGCTCTCTTAGCTCTAATCTGCGCTGCAATAAATTCAACAGCTTCCTCCTGTCCTCTACGGGGAGAGTATGGAAAGTACTTAACTTCAGATCACCCATTAAGTTTCCCCACACGAGATATTTATTATTGAAGACTAATATGGAAAAGCATTTATGGGATGCTGTAGTGTACGGCTTATGATAGTCGAGCTTACTGGCAGAAGCGGACTAGCTCCTCAAGACATAGCACAGATTCTAGGCAAGCTAGGCGAGGTAATAGAAATAGGCTACTCTTCTTATGCAGTAGTTTCAGACAGAAAAATAGTCCTAGTAGTTTACTGCCAGAGAATAGAGGACGGCTTAACTAACATTAAGATATACTTAGAGGAAGCTGATATACTCAAGAAGCTTGTAGAGCTCTATGATGAATTAGAAGTAGAAATAGATGAGGTCACAGTACATTAAATCATTTCCCTCTCTCTAAAATACTCTATCAGCTCTTCTGGAGATCTGAATATTTTTGTAGTGTAGTATCTGAGGAAAGGACTCACACTATGAGGAAATATTGCATAGACTTCTTTATTGTGTGTGAAGCCGTAGTTTATCTCGCTTAAAACTCCTGCACTCAAGTACTCTACAGGATAGTAGACTATAATTATGTCTGACTGATTTATCAGCTTATAGTCTCTTACTACAACTTGATCTATTATGTCTTCTTTAGCGTCCTCTACTTCTCTCACGGGCACACTATACTCTTTTCCCTCTACCTCAAATACTATCTCTTCCCTTCCCTCTCTTGCTGCCGCCTCAGCCTCCCCTACTATATCCATTTCTTCAACACTAATAGGATCAAAGACCACTATTCCAGATTTCTTAAGCTTCTCCTTAACCTCATTTTTCTCCCTCATAAACTCGTCTCTACCCTTAACGCAGGTAATAGGGTAGCTCAAATAGGCCTTAATCGCTGGTTTTTCCCCTCTTCTCCTCTTCTTCTCGACATTATATATAATATTGTATAATACATCTGGAGGATCCGAGTGTGCAATGATATAGTGTGGCTTCTGCTGATACTGTGCTAGCATCTCACTTATGAAGACTTCTTCGTCTCTCCATATCAAAATATCCTTAAGGGTAAGCCTACCTCGCCAGTGAGGATTAGACTCAAGACGGGCTTTAATATAGTGGACGTTATCGATTATAGTTACATAAACATCTGGCTTCAGCTGATTTAAGTAGTAGAAGTTGAAGCCCGGTAAAAGATGTTTTTTCCACCGGAAACAAGTATGTGTGCTTATTATGAGGTCTCTGTCTTCTTCGCCGTAGCCCTCAAAGCTTCTTTTCTCTTTAAGCAGTTTCTCGAAAATAGCTGCTCTTAGGTAGTTTAAAGCAAATGGATCTAAATCGAGTATTTTTCCTTCAGGGATCTCTATTCCTAGCTGCCTTGACTTCTCGAACATCATCGACCCTATGTCCCTTATTTCAAGTCTATCTCCCGCGAGTTTCTGTACTCTTTTTATATAATCTAGTCTCCCACTACCACTTATTGCTGTGACAAATATTATCAAAGTAATCCACCTTACTAAGGCTACCGAAATAAAATTAATAAGTTTTTAGTTGAAGGCACGTCCATTAGTTTCGCCTACCTCTTGCTTACAGTATATAGAGTCAGATTACCTTGATAATACTCAGTAATGCTGAACGAAACTATCTATTAGATATTTGCTGAGACATAGAGTGATGACTATGAAGAAAAACGAAGTCTACCTATTTGTTGAGAAGAACAATAGTGAGTGTGAAAGAGCTGTAGCTTTACTAGAGTCTTCTGGAATACCCTTCGTTAAAATAGACATAGATGAAAACAGTGTCCGCGGCTGGATGCTCCTAGAATTCGGCTCTAATAAGACTCCAGTACTAGCTACCAAGGACGCCATATTGGTAGGTCTAGAGGAAATAGAGAAGTACTTGAGAGCCCACTTTAAACACAAGTAAGATTTATAAAAATATTAAGGTTTTCAAGCTAGTAACTATTTGTGAGTGAGTATAAGATCAGAGCAGTTACTGTAGCACTTCCAGAAATTTCTGAAGATTTAATAGATCTCCTAAAGAGGCTTAAAGAGGAGTGCCGTGGAGCAGATATATGGACATTTAGGCTTGCTCTTCCTCCTTCAAAGTTCTCGGAAGAGCTCGTAGAAAAGGCAGAGCACTTTAGAAGAGAAGCAGATTTCGATTACCTAGCTATACCATTTTCTCTTGAAGACAAAATATTAGACATAGCTGAAGCTGTATCAGAGTTCAGCGGAGTTTTCGCTAGCATAAATATCTCTAGTCTCGATTACTGGGATATACCTAAAGTCGCAGAAAAATACTTCAGCTTACTAGATTACCTGAGGAGGCGCGGAAACTATATTACGCAGTGCAAGATAGCATTAGCAGTCAGAGGACCAGTGCTCACGCCCTATTTTCCCTGCGCATCTTCTATTGATAAGAAGCCGTGTCTAATGGGCGCGCTTCTCTACATAAACTACTTGAAAAAAGGAGTGAAGAGCGCAGAGAGAATAAGGAGAGCTGGACTAAGTCTCCTCGAGCTTCTGAGTAGAGCAGGTTCAGTTCTAGGCTTTGATGTAGCTGGAGTAGACTTATCTATTTCACCCTGGATGGAGGAGAGCGTAGTGGAGCTAGTGGCAGACAAGAACGGTTTATCGCTCTACAAGATTCTGAAGCTGAATAAGGCTATTGAAGAAGCCGCAGAAGAGCTCAGAGTCTGCGGGTTTAATGAAGTTATGCTGCCCTTAGCTGAAGATAACGGCTTAAAGGAGCTTGTTCGCAAAGGAGTCTTGAGGGGAAGAGACTTTGTCGCAGCTTCTGCAGTGTGTGTAGCTGGAGTAGATTTAGTACTGCTTTCCTCGGTAGATCCCATTGCAGTGCTCAACTATATTAAAGACTGTCTAGCTGTAGCGCACCTTAAAGGAAGACCCTTCGGCTTAAGACTAGTATACACTGATGGAGCTCCGGGAGATGAAGTGGAGCTAGGGAAGTTTGGCAAGACTCCTGTAGTAGAGCTCTAGTACAGTAGTTTTAAATGGTTTTTCATATTATCAGCTTATGCGAGTAGTCGTAACAGGGGGTGCTGGCTTCATAGGAAGCTGGCTAGTAGACAAGCTGATCCAGGAAGGTAACGAAGTTATCGTGGTAGATAATCTTAGCAGTGGAAAGCTAGATAACCTTAAAGCTCACTTAAATTCACCTAGACTCAAGCTAATTAAAGCCGATCTTAAGAAAATCCGGGACTGGGGCTTCATGAAAGAAGCTAGGGTAGTCTTCCACTTAGCCGCTAACCCTGAAGTCCGGGTATCTACAATTAACCCGCGAATACACTTCGAGGAAAACGTTCTAGCTACATTCAATGTACTGGAAGCAACTAGGCTCCACGATGTCCCATTTTTTGTTTTCACGAGCTCTAGCACTGTGTACGGAGACGCTAAGACAATACCTACTCCTGAAGACTATCATCCTCTAGAGCCGATATCAGTGTACGGTGCCAGCAAACTAGCCTGTGAGAATTTCATAGTGACTTATTCAAAGCTATACGGGATAAAGGGTCTGATACTCAGGTTAGCTAACATTGTTGGAGGGAGGTCTACTCACGGAGTGATATGGGACTTCATACACAAGCTGAAGAGAGATCCACATAGACTAGAAATACTGGGAGACGGTACTCAGAGAAAAAGTTATCTTCATGTATCAGACTGCGTTGAAGCAATGTTATTTCTGCTTAGAAAAGTCGAGAATACTATAAAAGACTATGAGATATTCAATGTAGGCAACGAAGACTGGGTGAGAGTAGTCGAGATAGCAGACATAGTAGTCAAGGTTATGGGCCTTAAAGACGTTGAATACTTCTTTAAGCCAGCGACACCAGACGGCAGAGGCTGGAAAGGAGACGTGAAGCTAATGCTATTAGATATCTCTAAAGCGAAATCCCTAGGCTGGAGACCAAGACTTACCTCAAGAGAAGCCGTAGAAAGAGCAGCTAGAGAGATTCTGGAGTACATATCCAAGGCTGAGAAACCATGACGTACAGCATCCTAGTCGCAGACCCTAAGAATAGGCTCCTCGGAGTAATCTCCGTCTCCGGAAGCATAGCTGTTGGAAGCAGAGTCCCCCACATAAACTATCCTTACTGTGCTGTCGCCACACAGGCTCTCACAAATCCTGCTCTTGGACCAATTATAGGCGAACTAGTAGCCGAAGGAAAGCCTGCAGAAGTAGCTCTCAGAGCTGCTCTCTCTCAAGACAGCTATTTTGAGCATAGACAAGTAGCCGTAATCACGATGACTCTTGACAAAGCGGTCTTCACAGGCCCTGAGACACCTGCTCATAGAGGAGAATACATTGGAGAAGACTTTATTGTGATCGGCAACTATGTCCAGCGGAAAGTCGTAGAAGTAGCTGCTGAAGCAATGCACAAAAACAGGAAGATCAATATGCTCGACAGACTTCTCTTAGCCGCAGAGGAGGGACATAAGGCTGGAGGAGACTTGAGAGGAGATAGAAGCGCGGCGCTTTTAATCTATGGTGAAACAGAGTACTCTCCACACTACAACAAGCTACTAGACCTAAGAGTAGACTTCTCTCGCTCTCCTTTACAAGACTTAATCAAAATAGTAGAATTCCTCAAGTAAAAAATTTAAGGAGTCGCTGAGATGAGACAAGTGTTAGTAGACATAGCTGTGAAAGACTACGGGACTCTAGTCGTAGATGTAATAGAAGGTTTCGGGAGAAAACTCTCTGGCAAAAAGTTCTCTTCTGAAGTAAATGTGTGGAAAGAGGAAATCTACTTTACGATTCCCATATCAATTGCTGAGACAAAGACTGTACACAGAGTTTCAAGAGGAGATGTGACTTACTGGGCTCCTGGCTCAGCTCTCTGCGTATTTTACGGCTATAGTCAGCCTTATACTCCAGTAATACCGCTAGGCTTCAGTGTATCACCTGTACATCACTACTACTCGATTAAAGACGGAGCAGAAGTAGAAGTCAAGGTACATGAAGAGAGGAAACATTTCTTCGAAGAAACGAAAATACTCAGAGACTTAAACTATACTGTAGCTACTGCAGAAATAGATGGATATCACTCACTAGTAGCCTGTAAGAGAGTTGAGGAGAAGAGACTATCTGTGGAAATATGTATTGAAGACTACGGCTACTACATCGAAACAGAGCCTTTCTTTACTTACGGCCGAGATCCCCTAACGGTACTTCTCGTGGGAGCTCTGAGAGAGATAGCGTCGTATAAGAAGTACTTAAGAGTAGATGTGAGCGAAGACAACTATGTTTGTCTCTCAGCATGCTGCGAGAAAAGAAGCGAGCTTCCAGAAGCTCTGAAAGAACTAGAAGAAACATATGTAAAAGCGTTATCTTTCCTCAGAAGCCTCTATCTGTTCGCTAATCTGAACTGTAACGCTAACCTTAAAACCGTATAAGTGTTTCTAGTGCTGTGACTGAAGATACTGAATTAGAGAGAATAAAACTAAGAAAACTAATGAAAATGCTAGGAGGAGGGAAAAGAGTGAAAGCAGTAGAGGATGTTATAGAAGTGAAGAGCTACAGTGAGTTTAAAGAACTACTAGCAAAAACAGCGAGCGAGGGGAAAATACTAGTAGTAGATTTCTGGGCACCTTGGTGTCCGCCCTGTCTCATGATGGCTCCTGTATTCAAAGAGGTCGCTAAAGAGCTAGGCGGAAAAGCTGTCTTCGCTAAAGTAAACGTAGACCAAGTCAAAGAACCAGCCCTGGACTACGGTGTGACCGCTATTCCGACACTAATAATCTTTAGGAAGGGAAAACCAGTATCTGCTAAAATAGGATTTGCGCCTAAGCCTGTGCTCAAAGCATGGGTAGAGCGTTTCATCAAATAAGCTCATCTGGTATAGAGTTCGGCTTAAAGCTAACTTTAGGCAATATGCCTGCTCTCCGCAGTCTCTCCATGACGTGAGGATACTCGAAAACATACTCTTCCTCGAACTCCCGGACAAGTACTTTATCTATTTCTTTGAGCCTGTTGAGCAGGTATTCTAGGCTCTTCCTCGTGCTAAAAGACAACATGACCGCCGGGTGGCACTCTACTCCATAGTCTAAGAGGTTCCTAAGCGCCCCGAGCTGATACTCGAAGAACTCTGGCTCAGCACCAGTCAGCATAGAGAACTCTTGAGGAGTACAGCCTTTAATAGACACTCTCACGTGAATACAGCTGAACCTAGACAAGTCTCTCGCATAAGACTTATCGTA
>QMSB01000052.1 GCA_003650815.1 Thermoprotei archaeon
TAAAGCTATTCGCGAGCTGCAGAAGCAGGTTGCTGAGCATAGTAGAATTATTGCTGAGCATAGCAAAGCGATTCGTAGTCTTCAAGAGCAAGTTGCTGAAAATACTAAAGCTATTCGCGAGCTTAGAGTTGAAGTTAGAGGACTTAGGGGTGATGTTCAGGGGCTTAAGGCGGCTTTCATGGAATTAAGAAGTGTTATGGGCTTAACTCTTGAGGAGTTTAGCAGGAGCTTTCTTAAGGGATTACTTGAAGCTAGAGGTTTTCCTAGTAGTAGGCTGAAATTAGAGAGAAAAGTGTTTAAACTGAATGATAAACAGATGGAAATTAATATATTTAATGAGGATCCATTGATTATTGCTGAAGTGACGGCTATACTTGAAGATTTAAGTGAGTTAGATAAGGTTATTGAGAGAGTTTTTCTTATTGAAGGCATTTACGGCCGACGACCGGACTATGTGTTTCTCATAGTGCCTACAGTGAGAAGAGATATTTCAAAAGAGGCTTTCAAGAAGGCGAAGGAGTATGGGATTGAATTAATCTACGGTAGGATAGCCTAATTTCTGGTAAAGGGTTTAATAAAGTAGCTATAAGTGAGGGATTATTTCTTTAGGCTTTATGTCTTAAGTGAATTATGTCTCCGTAATAGATTTTTAATATCTTATTCTCACTTGTTTTGACTATGAGTGAGCCGTCTTTATTTATGTCTAATGCTTGTCCCTTTATTTTCTCTTTTTCGCTTAAATATACTATAATTCTTTTGCCGAGAGTACTTGATAGCGATTTCCATACTTTGATAATGTGATCTGAGTATCCGTAGATAAGCTTGCTGTAGAGTTCATCTAGTCTCTTCAATATTGCTCGCATTAAAGCTACTCGAGAGACTTTGTGTCCGAGTAACTGGTTTATAGAGGTAGCTATATTGGCTATTTCCCGCGGTATCTCATTGTTTACATTTACTCCTATTCCGATGAAAGCGTATCTAATTAAATCTGTTTCGATATTTGCTTCTACGAGAATACCTGCTACTTTCTTTTCGTTTAGGAGGACATCGTTAGGCCACTTTAAGTGGGGATTAAGGTTAGTAATATCCATTATTCCTAACGCTACAGCGCAGCCTGAGAGCAGACTGAGGAGAGTTATTTTAGGTGGAGGGATAGGAGGCTTTAATACGACTGTAAACCACAGTCCTCCGGGAGGAGATATCCATTCTCTACCCATTCTGCCTCTGCCGCAGCTTTGTTTCTCGGCAAGCACTACCGTACCTTCGTTTACACCAGTATCAGCTAGTGAGCGAGCAATATCTTGTGTAGAAGTAGCTTCCTCAAAGTACACTACACGATACCTCAGTCTCGTAGGTAAGTCTCTTAAATATTCTTCTAAGTAAAGTAGGTCATCTATATCAACATAACAGTAGCCTAAACGAGGATGAGACTTTATAACATGCCCTTTCTTCTTCAAATTATTAACTGCTTTACTTACAGCCATACGTGAAACACCCAGTATTGAAGCTATTTCAGCACCACTAACATAGCTGCCAGCACTACCGAGCAGAATACTCAATACCTTGTCTTCCAGCGACTCTAGTGAAGACATTATCTCACATTACTATACACAGTAAAACCGTAAAAACATTCACTTAGCACTTTAAGTACCAAACAATACTCTCTATGTGAATAAGTAATTTAAGTTAGATACTAATACTAGTGAATACCAAGGAATCGTTTGAGATCCCATCTCAGAAAGCTAACAGAAAACTTCTCCTATATGCTGAGAATAGAAACATAGGTTGCTGACAGCTCACTAAGAGGATAGAGTTTCCGATAGTATTATAAGTGAGAATGGTTTACTGTAAACCATGGACAGAGTGTCTGAAAGAAGGACTTTCTTATTAATATTAACAGGGATCATGTCTGCTTTGACTGCTGTCACAGCTCAACTATGCTTTTACCTAGGGCCTATACCGTATACCATGCAAAATTTCGCTGTATTCTTATCAGCTCTACTACTACCCCCTAAGTATGCTTTACTTTCTCAGATCTTCTACTTAATGCTAATAGCCTTCGGGCTTCCTGTAGCAGCAGGGTCGAAAGGAGGAGTATTAGTGCTCACAGGTCCTACAGCTGGTTATCTCTGGGCTTTCCCTCTAGTAGCTTATCTATCTAGCTGGGCTGTCAGAAGAGTGGGAAGATTTAGTGTACTTAAGTCATGGTTTATATGCAATGCTGTATCTCTACTAATATATCTGATTGGAGTACTATGGCTATACTACTGGCTAGTTGCTGTAGGGGGACCTATTAAGACTTGGGCTCACACTGTAGCTGGACTGCTTAATATCTCTCATGACTCTGTAGTTGTGGCTATTGTAGTTGGAGCACTGATATTCATTCCTCAGGATTTTCTTGTAGATCACTTACTCGCTGTGCTAGTTTATAGTTATGTGAAAAATATAGTGGAGCATAAAATATAAAATAATTTAATATTCGAGTTTTCCCTCAGATATAAAATAATTTGAACATAGTTATTTAAATAAATAGTTCTAATTGAAATCATGAATATAAGCTGGCCTAGAGACAGAGTTTTCCCTCAGTTTAGTGAGCCGAAGCAATTAGAAGTAGTAGACTTGAGGACAATAGATTTCAGGAAGAACTGGAGGTGGTTGCCTTTAATTATTCTTCAAGGTCTCGTTAATAGAGAGGAGCCTAGGATCTATCTGTTGCTTTCAAATAGAGATCTCGATTTGCTTAAATTAATAGAAAAGCATGCAATTAAAGTAATTAAATCAGATTTAAATGAAGTCTTCGAGAAATATATAGATTACGCTAAAGGATACATTGTTTTCGACCCTGATGTGCCAGATACACTTAACGTAGCTAACACTTTGTCAGGACTAGTGAATGCTATAGTAGTGAGTCCAATAGATATTGAGTGGGGTGAAGAACAGGGCTTAAAGTGTCTCGAAGACTTTAGAGGGAGATTTAGAAGCAGACTAGAAGTATACGAGTGGGCTTACAGAGAGCTTTGGCCCAAAATCGATAAAAGGCTTTTAGCTCCCATGAAGCCTTACTCTGATTCTAGGCTCATACAGATAGCTTTCAGGGACTATGTGACAGCCACAAAAATTTTTGCTCACTACCTAGACCCCAGGGAGCCCAAGGAAAGGGAGCTTTTCTGTAGGCTGCTCAAGGAAATGCCTGATAACTCAGCTGTGCTGGGCTGGTACGAGGGATCAGAACATATTACAGTTAGACTGGCTTCAGAGTACAGGAAGTTTGTTGTAGTAGTCACTGGTAGTCCTTTTCTAACATCTAATCTGACAGTATGGTCTGGTATTAGAGTAGAGTGTAGGTATCCTCTTCCACCAGTAGATTTCAGTAAGCTAGGTAAAGACAAAGTGTATGTGACTTTCTACATGAATGACGGCGATAACATACAGTGGGATTTCATGATGAAAGACTTCTGGGAGGACCCTGATAGAGGTAAAATACCTATAGCCTGGACTATCTCACCCTTCCTCAAGGACTTGGCTCCTCTCATAATGAAGTACTACGCAGAGACAGCTAGCAGCCAAGATACCTTTGTTTCAGGACCAAGCGGGGCAGGATACTGGTATCCTAATGTGAACCCAGACTATGTAGATACTTTCCTGAGAATGTCTCGTAAGTATTTAGAAGAGTCGGGCTTAAAGTTCACTGAGATACTGGGAGAGTTTCTTGACGGCGAGTCTCTGCCTAAGTACGCTGAAACAGGACTACTAGCTATTAAGCTAGGCTACCGGGGAATGGATATTTTCCCATATCACCTGAAAGATTCTCCTGTCCCGGTAATTCCGGGTGCAGTAGAGTTCTGGGAAGGCGAGGAGGATAAAGTCTACGGGTGGCTTAAAGCAATAGCGACAGTGTATAAGAAGAGACCGCTACACGCATTGATCATATGTGTTCCCTGGAGATATAAAACTCTGAAGCCCTTAAAGATAGTCGCCGACAAACTCTCGTCAGACGAAGACTTTGTCTTAGTAAACTTTCATGAATTCGTAGCAATGCTCAATCCTGTCTATGGTCTAGCTTTATGCAAGAAGCTTCTAGAAGAGGCTAAGAAAAGAAAACTGCCTAAAGAAATAGTAAGTGAAGCAGAAAGCTGCATCAGTAGAGCTGAAGAATTCTGCTCGAAGAAAGAGTGGAAAGAAGCTTTAAATCAAGTAAATAAAGTGTACAGACTACTAGGTCCGAGGCTATTCTCTGCCGGAGAAACAGCAGTCTAGACCACAAGATTTTTATACTCTAGAGTATTATACTCAGGAGTATAATACTTATGAGTAGAATCTTCGTTAATAGAGAAGAAGAGCTAAAAAGCCTAGAAGAAGTCTATAGTAGCGGAAAATCTGCCCTAGTAATCATATATGGAAGAAGGCGTATAGGGAAAACATTTCTAATAAACTTTTTCGCTCGAAACCGTGACTCAATTTACTTAATAGTAAACTACGAGGATAGAGAACTAGCCTTACGTGATCTCACTAGACAATTTTTAAGACAAGTAAAAATGCCGTACAAACCCTTAATTGAGAGTTTCGCAGACCTTTATAACTTATTTCCATTGTCGGGAGCAAGACTCATAGTAATAGACGAGTTTCAGAGACTATGGGGTACAGGAGGAGTAACAGAGCTTCAAAGCACATGGGACAGCGAACTATCTAGAAAAGATATAGTTTTAGTGCTAGCTGGATCGGCTGTAGGAATGATTGAGAAAATAGGCTTATCCTATGAAGCTCCACTCTACGGCAGAGCTTCAAAAATAATAAAGCTAAAAGAACTCGACTATAGAAGTGCTAGAGTCTTTATGCAGAATTTCTCTCCAGTAGACAAAGTCAGATGCTACTCTATTTTCGGAGGCATACCAGGATACCTAGCACTAATAGACGATAGAGCTAGCTTAATGAAAAATATAGAAAACCTCGTCTTAAAAACAGGAGCTCCTCTCAGAGAAGAACCCTTCAATCTCCTAGCAATGGAGCTAAGAGAACCCTCTCGCTACATGAAAATTCTCGAAGTAATGGCTGAGGGAGCAACAAAACTCGGCGAAATAGCCGACAAAGCTGGAATAAAAGTCAATGAAGTGGGAAAATACATAAGAGTACTACAAAAAGAACTAGATCTCATTGAGAAAAAGTATCCACTAATGGAAGAAGGCAGAAAAGGTAAAGCAAGATACTATATCCGTGACAGCTTCTTCCAGTTCTGGTTCAAGTTCATTAGACCAAACATACACCTCCTAGAGCTAGGCCTACATAAAAAAGTACTAAACATAATAGAGAGAAAAATAGATGAACATGCTTCAATAGCATTTGAAAAAATAGCTCTCCAGCATATGGCTCTACAAGCAAAGAAAGGAAAAATGTCGTTCAACAAAATAGGCAAATGGTGGAATGGTGAAACAGAAATAGATATAGTAGCACTTGACGAGAAAGAAAAGAGAGTATATTTCGTTGAAGTAAAGTGGACCAATAAGCCTGTAGACAAGAGAGTACTCTACTCTCTCATATCAAAGTCAGAGAACTTCAAGTGGAAGAAAAGAGAAAACATTTACATAATATACTCGAAAACAGGCTTCACTTTCAAAGAAGAAGAAAACGTAGTATTGTACTCACTAAAAGACATAGAGAAAGACTTCAGCGAAGAAAAGCCTCTACTAAAACAACTAAATATCATCGATTAACAGCACTTCACAGCTAACTAAACAAAGTGTCTCCACTGCCCAGAAGTCTTAATAGATTTCTTAAGCCATTAGGTATTATAAATATGCCAGACACATTTACTCACGCCATATTAGGGCTCACAGCAAGCATTCTATTAAACAGAGACCCATCCACATATATCATTGCAGTACTCCTATCAGAGCTACCAGACATCGATGCATTTACTCCACAACACAGAGCCGCCTGTCACTCACTCCTAGTAGTCTCTCCACTAACACTAGTTCTTTTACTTTCATTTAACTACACTGGATTAAATAGCACTACTTCAGCAGTACTAGCACTTCTTCCCCTCCTGCACGTAGTAATGGACTTCACATGTGGAGGACTACCGGTTAGACTCCTTTGGCCACTATCAAATAAAGGAGTACAGTTAGCTGACAAAATAGACATAATTGCAGAAAGACTGCTCTCAATCAGTCCTTACGGCTACTATAAAGAAGTCATTAGAGCCAATCTAGTACTTTTCATATGTATACTAGCATTATTGACACTAACTCTTCTTCCTAGCCTTTAATACTACTAAAGCTACGAGAATCACTAAAACTAAGGCAACGATTATCTCCTTGTATTCAACTACTTGTTCAAGTAGACTAGGAGGTGAAACAACTTCCACCATAAGCGTAGTTTTACAGGGATAATAGTCTATACTACCATTCCAGTAAACAGTTATCATCCAAGTACCTTCACTAGGTAGCTCGACAGAAACCGTAAACTTGCCTCCACGAGTCTTTGCAGAATACTCGAGCACCTGACCTCCCTTAACACACTTAACTAAAATAGTCTGATCTGAGAGAGGTGGATTCAACTGGCCCGTTATCTTGATTCTCTCGCCTTTCACCACTTTCTGCTTATCTACATAAGCCTCTATCGAAGCCTCCTCTTTTTCAGCAAGGGCACCCACCTCGACAAAAGATTCTCTATATTTCTCGTCTCCTTCAAAGAGAAAACAGATCCTATACAATCCCTTTTCATAAGCCCTATAATTAAACGAGAAATACTGATTTTTAATAAAAACATCAGCTACTTCAGTAGAGTTATCTGGCTTCAATACAATCGCCTTTAAAACACTCACATTTCTATCAACTAGACCCAGCACCGTGACATAGCCTCCGGAGTACTTAACTGAAGTAACCTTAATCCGCACATCTTCTTTCTCAACCAAACTAAACTTAATGCTATAGTGTACAGTTGAGTAGAGCCCAGAATATACTCTATTAAGCATCCTAACCCTTATCTTATTACCATAGACAGTAGTTTCTCTATAAATACTTCTACACAAGACTACGTAGTAGCCTGATGGAGCAGTAGACCCTATAGTATTTGGAGCCTGAGGCTCTATTAGAATCCAGCCTACACCAGGAACATAGACTTCACACCAAGCATGAACAACAGTAATATTCCTCTCATGGTACTGGGGGGTAAAGTAGATAAAAGCATAGCCTGAGACAACTCGACAAGGAATACCTGAAGCTCTAGCTAAAGCTGTAAACAACATCGAGAACTCGCTACAGTCACCTCTCCTACTCAAGTATGCTTGAAGAGCACTAGTATCTTTTTTCATCATAGTGTACTCTAAGTAGCTATCTACAAACGACCCAATAGCATAGAGCATTTCCCCTAAAGTCTCTTTACCTGAAGTAAGCTCTTGAGCCTTACTCTTAATCAAGGGGTGATCTGACTCTATTCGGGGACTAGGCTCTAAGAACACCTTAATATTTTCAGGGATCTTCTCGAGCTCACTCCTACTTATATTTAAGTTTATGTAAGATGCTTTCAGAGCCATAGTATAGTTAATACTCACTGTAAATTTCTCACCTGGAGCTAGCACTATATCTCTATATATTGCGTATCTATTGCCGTACTCATCAGACTCTATGGTAACAGGACTCTTACTGAAAACAGGACCTTCCAGCACCTTCTGGTAAACATTACTTGTTATCAAAGCTATATAAAGGTAATCAATTCTAATAGTTTTCTTATGAGGATTACCAAGCCTAAACAAATGATGAACCTTAACAGTAACAGCTGGAGGAATTGAATTCACTACAGCAAAATACCCTGTTTCTACAATCCTGCTCTTAAGATAGTAATCATAGACAGTTACTTTAACTACATAGAGACCATTATAAAACGAGTTACGTACTTGAAAAGAGAAAACTTTTCTCCAGACACTGCTCAGCCCAGCTTTTTTGCGTACAGTCCCATTTTTATAGAAAACTCTTCTATTAACAGGATCTAGCACCTCAATTGAGTAATTAAAATACCAGTAATAGACACCACTATACTTACGGCAAATAGGACTATATTCACACAGAACGTAAACCATCTCCCAGGGCTCGAAGACAAACCTAGGCTCTACTTTTTCTCCAACAGCAGTACCTACAATTACCTTCAAGTAAATTTTACTAGCACTTAATGAAATACAATTAGAGAACATACTCAAAGCAATTACTATCAAAATGAAGTAGATTCTCAAAGCCATATGCTAATATTACATCAAACAATATATTACTCTTACTCACAGTTAAAGACTACGCTATTATATTCACAGACAGATATACTGTCGATGCGCGAGAAACTTCCTCTCAAAAAGTATGCTGAACTGTATCCTAGATTAGAGGAAGTAGCATTAAAAGACATAAATATTTTAGAAAACAAGAAGGGCATTACATTAACTCTAACGTCTTCTCTAAAAAACTTAAAGTACTTTATATACAAAATAAATGAAAATAACATAAAGAAGACAACATCAACTATAACACTAGAATTCAGCGAAAAAACAGATACTCCACAGCACTATGAAATAAAAATAAAGGCAGTAACAGACACTAAAGAAACAGAATTCAAGAAAATCAAAATAGGCTTCTATCCCCGAGAATTCTACGCGAAAAGAGGAAGAACAGTAGAAGCCTCATGGATAATCATAGAAGAAACTGAAATACCCTACATGCCTACCTCAGTTGAAGAATGGGCTACCTACGACGTAGGCGAAGAAGACAAGAAAATAATTTCAGAAAAATGGGGCTACCTAGTAAAAAATGTAGACAACATATATACTGCAGCTAAAAACATAGCTAAAAGCATCATAAAAGAGCTAGAGCCACACAGAGGAATACCCTCTGACGCTATGGAGGACTTAAATCCACTAAAACAGTATTTTAGAGCGGTAAATGGAGAAGATAAAGTATGGTGCAGCAATATTGCAGAAATATATTCGTATATATGCTGTGCACTAAACATCCCCTGTAGAACAATAATAGTGAGAAACCTACTCTATAGAGACGAGGAAAAAGGCTTACTCTTATCTCCAGCACATACCACAACAGAAGTCTTCTGCAGAGATCTAAACAAATGGATATGGATTGATCCAACACAGTACACTCTAGGAGTACTAGACTCCGAAGAAAACCCATTAAATCTCATAGAACTATACTGGTATTTAAGCTACCTTAAAGACTACAGTCGCCTGAAAATAATAGAATATGACGTAAAAGAAGACAAAGAAAAAATAATTCTCTTTAAAGAATCCCAGCGAGCAAAATCAGTACTCTACTACTTCGGAAGAGACCAAGTATTCGAATACACCAGGAAACAATAGCTTATACGCTACCCATCTGCTAGTACTCAATAATCTATATTACTATGTAGATACTTAATTTAAGTGAACTGCTTGATCGAAAAAACTCGTCGAGCGTAGACTAAATGAGATAAACGAAGCGCTACAATATATTGAAGAAATAATTAAGGAAGACAAAGAGAATTTTATCAAGAACTATAAATCCCGCTTTACTTTAAGACACCTTATATTAATTGTAGTTGAATCAGCAGCCTCGATTGCTATACATATATTGTCTGAAGCCTTTAATGAGAGTGCTGAAAGCTATGGAGAGGCGTTCATTAAACTTGCATACCGCGGAGTACTTAGCTCAGATGTGGCTGAGGAAATGGCTTTACTTGCTAAATTAAGAAACCTTATTGTCCATAGGTACTGGCTAGTAGATGACATTAGGATATATGAGGAAGCAAAGAGCTCAGGTATATCAGTAATTAAAAAGTTTTGAGAGAAGTAGTGAGCTATCTTGAAGGAAATTAAGTATTATAAGGCTACAGCCGAGAAGAAAAGGTTTCTAATTAGACGTATTGAAGAAATTCTTTCAAAAGAAGAAAAGATACTCGTAGCAATAATTTACGGGAGCTTTACCCGCAGAAACTTTTTCAGAGATATTGATATAGCTGTATACACAGGAGGTCTAATTGAAGACTCTCTACGCTTCGAGAACGAACTCTGTTTAAAGCTGACTGAAGCTACTAGAGTACAAGTAGATGTTAGGGTATTGGATGAAGCACCAGCATGGTTTAGGCTAAAAGTAGCACGCGAAGGCATAGTAATATACGAGAAATTCCCAGGAGCCTATAGTCTTTTTCTCAAGGAAGCTGTAGGCGACTATCAAGATCTTAAACTAAAATACAAGTATATTAATTTGAAGTATTAGGTAGTGCTCTACTATAAGCCTCATTAACTACTTTCAAAACCTTTGCTGCGTCTTCGAGACTAGCTATAGGCTTGTCTCTCCCTTTAAATCTATTAATAGTTTCTTCAACAAATTTAAAGTATTCGTTTTCCTTTACATCAATTACTTCTTTTTGTTTACCGAAGCATTTAATCAGCTTTTTCTCTGAGAGAATAATTCTTCCTGAAGTACCGATTATAGAGAAATATTCTTCGGACTTGTGGCAAGGAGTATACGCTACTTCTACTACACTATATGTCTTACTTGTCTTGAGGACTACTAGAGCATACTCCTCTACACTGAGCTCGTACACTTTATTGAGTATAAGAGAGTACTTTACTTCAGCTTCTTCTCTCGTCAAATAGTGTACTAAGTCTATGTAGTGTACGCCGAGATTTATTAAACAGCCTCCACCAGCAAGTTTCTTATCAAGCATCCATGGACACTTCCACTCAATATATCGGCTGGGAGGACCTGTAATATACTTGAAATACATGTACTTTACTTCACCTATTTTATTCAAAGAATCTAGTATCTCTTGTACTTTAATAGAAATTCTTTTAACAAAAGATACACTTGTAAAAAGTTTTTTCTCGCTAGCTTTTTCTGTCAATTTCTCTACAGTCTTGTAGTCTATTCCACAGGGTTTTTCAGTATTAAAGGGTATTTCGCGGTCTATTAGAGACTCTATTATATCAGGCATATCTACATGCCTCCCGAAGGAAAAAACAAAGTCTAAGTCTTCTCTCTCAAGCATTTCCCTGTAATCAGTATAGTAGCGGCACTTCACTTTATCTGCTACTCTCTTAGCGAGTAGCTCGTTTCTATCAGAGACAGCTACAATATTTTCTCCGAGAGCAACTAAAGCATCAATATACATTCCGGAGTGCCAGTGGCTTACTTCAATTAAACCTATCTTCATTATACTTCACTTATAGTAAATTACATGCAAATCTATAATACACTTATCTAGCTTGCTCGTGAAGTGTTAAATATTTTTGAGGAGTGTTTTATTCATGAGCAAAAAGTATATTGTGAAAAAGTTTAGTGAAATTCCTGTAGAGAGAAGTAGTTGTGGTTACCGGAGAAAACTTCTCGGCTACGAGGAGGGAGAAGCTGCTTCACTACACTTAGTAGACATTAGTGAGGCTAAGCGGCACTACCACAAGAAAACTACAGAGTACTACTTTATTGTCAAAGGTAGCGGCGAGATAGAACTCGACGGCGAAACAATACACGTAGAGGAAGGAGACCTCA
>QMSB01000053.1 GCA_003650815.1 Thermoprotei archaeon
CTACTTTTACTTCTTCTCCTGTTGTGAGTATATAGGCTGACTGTACTGAATTAGCTACTCCCGCTACACAGATCTCTTTGCCGGGCCACCTAAAGGCATGAACATAGACTTTGTTTCCTTTAGCTGTCAAGGAGCCTACTGTAGTCGTGAAAGGACAGCGCTCTGACCCATATACTGACTCCCCGTGGACTCTCATCCACTCTCCTATAGCCTCAAGCCTCTCCAGTGCCTCCGGCGGAAATGTTCCATCTGCTCTCGGACCCACGTTTAAAAGGAGATTGCCTTCATAGCTTGCACAGATCACTAAAATCTGTATTAATTGTTTAACTGTCTTCCAGTTTCTATCAGCTTCATAGTACCCCCAGCTATCATTCATGGTCATACACGTTTCCCAGAGCCTTCTAGGTTTCGAGGGTTTTATTACTTGTTCAGGTGTATCGAAGTCTTCTGGCAGCCCTGAGCGATTATTTATGACTATATGTGGCTGAAGTTTTCTTACTTTAGCGTTTAGTTCAGGTGACCGCCAGTCCTCAGCTGTATAGGGCCAGTTTCCATCATACCAAAGTACATCTATTTTACCGTACTGCGTGCAGAGTTCTTCCACTTGGCTGTGAACATAGTTTAAAAACTTTTTCCAGCCCTCAGGATCTTCCTTAGGCCCCTTCCAGTAGGCGTCCCATCTCCAGTCAAGTAGCGAGTAATAGAAACCTACCTTGAGTCCCGCTCTCCTGCATGCCTCCGCGTACTCTTCAACAAAGTCTCTTTTAGCTGCTGTTTTCACTGAAGTAAAGTCTGATACTTTGCTATCGAATAGAGAGAAGCCGTCGTGATGACGTGTAGTGAAAACCATATACCTAGCGCCAGCTCTTTTAGCTATTTCAGCCCACTCGTCTGCATCAAACTTATCTGGCTTAAACTTGTCTGCAAGCCTAGCATACTCGCTGACAGGAATTCTTTCCAAAAACATTACCCACTCAGCTCTGCCTAGAATAGAGTATAGTCCCCAGTGAATAAATATACCGAATCTAGCGTCTCTAAACCACTTGAGCCTGTCTCCAGTACTCATGGTATTAACGCAGGATCTTTAAATAAATGATTTATTAAGTATCTAGCGAAGAAATTACTTAACAGAGTTACTAAGAGAAGGTTTTTATCTACTTGCGTTGTTTACATAGTATGGTTGAAACATTTTATTTAACTGAGGTACTCCCAGTATTCATAGCAACTTTAGTGTTCTCTACGATCATTTTAATGAAAATAAGTAGAGAATTAGTTAATGCATTAGTATTTATTACAGGTCTCGCTCTCTTTATTTTACGCCCTGCACTACTCTATATTTATGGGGAAAACATTTCAGCAGAAGCACTTATCTTATTAGAGCACGTAGATTTAGGAATAGCTCCAGCCTTAATACTATCCTCACTAATTTCATTTAAAAAAGTTAGAAAAAAGGATACTCACGCGTCTCTTCTTGTTTTACTAGTCCTCATCATAGTTCCTATTCTATATCATTATCTTTATTCCGGAGACCTTATGCCTGTAGCTAAAATCCTCTCATTTAGTTTTGCTAACTGGCTTATATGGCATGGATTAACAGATATCTTGGCTTATATTCATGTAAAAGGGTATTCCGAGAAAGGATACACTATAATTGTTCCCAAAAAACTTAAAGTCTCTTCCAAAGACTTTACAGACTATATTTCAAAAACAGCTACACTAATATTTTATGGTTTCTCACTAATCACATTTGTTTTCTCAATAATTAATATAGATTTCTCAGGACTAGAAATGAGTGTATTACTTGCTAAAGCTTCTTGGATAACACTAGTATTTTCCTCAGTGTTTCTCGTTCCAGTTAAGTGGCTTTTAGATGATGCTAATTTGAGAGCTTACAGCAGAGAAAACTTCTGTTTAGAAGATATTAAGGTCTGGGGCATTATAGAAGAGTTTGCTGGAGCCACTGCTGCAGCATCCTTCATAATACTAATGTACCAGCTAGCAGGAACATTTACTGGAGTAACAAGCGTATGGAGATTTGCCTATACTCTCACACTTATTACTTTAATGGCTGAAATTCCTGTAGTGGCACTACCCATACTTTTATACAGCCTCTTCTCCTTAAATAGACACATAGAATTTATTTACCGCTTAATAAGGCCCCTACCCGTATCTAGTTTAGAAGAATTAGAAAGACTAAATGGTGGTAGTTCATGAAAAATAAAAGCTTATTTTTAATAATACTGATCATAGTGACCACTACATTACCAGTCTACAGCCAGCCCCAAGTACTGCGTGAGGGAACAGTATTTATATACTATGCTAAATACAGGTATGGCTCAGTCGAAGCTACAGCATTCGTTAATTTTACGATAATTTCTGTGAATAATGAAATAGTAGTGAAAGTTGAGTCTACTGCTAAATGGATGCAGTGGCTCACTGGAGTGTACAGGGTCAGAAAAAACGGCACTATAGTCGAGGGGAAGTATAAAGGCGAGAATTTTATCCTATGGATTAAAGAGAAAAAGAAGTACTTAAATACCCTTAAGCGCAAGTATGTTTACTCAGGCAAAGATACCATGGATTCAGAACAAGTATTCGTCTACGCTACTAAAAACAGCATGCTACTTTACAGAAAAAGCGACTTAATCTTATATTCAGCTCTCATACCCTTAAGTGAAAAAGAAGTCACTAAATATAACATAATTATTGCATTATATAGTATAAAGCAACCTGAAATACCCTTAAACGATCTCGTGAAAAAAGCCGTTGGAACCATGGAGACATACGCTCTTCCCATAGCGCTTATCATAGCAGTAGTATCAGTACTAGTAAAGAAAATCCTACTGAAAAGAAGCTAGCTACTGCAGTATTTAACTGGTTAATCGCTACGTTACGCTAGTTTTTTATTTTAAATTTGCATCATACTACCTATGGCTAGAGTACTTGAAGTAGGGAAAGGATTTGAAATAAAAGTACCTTTAGCCTACGAGGAACTGAAAAAGTGGGCTGAAAAAACCATAACAGAAATTGTTTCAAAATACCCTAAAGCTAAGAAAATGTGGGAGCTTTTAAGAAACGATCCAGAAGTAAACGCAGACTGGGATATCGCTGAGTACTTAACCGTAGCTAAAATGAACATAAATGACCACGGTGAAGTACACGCATTAATCACAGCAGCTAATGCCCTCAAAATGCTACAAATACTCCTCAAGCACGGAATACTACCAGATATAATGAAGGAGCGTGCTGGAGACGAAGACGACGCACACTTAATTATCTTAGCAGGAGCACTACTACATGACATAGGAAACCTAGTCCACAGAGATTACCATCACATAACAGGAGTATGTTTAGCAATACCCATACTCAACAGACTCTTACCCCAAATATATGAAGACGAGGAAATAATGTATGAAATAAGAAACCACATATTACACACTATTTTCGCACATGAGTATAAAGTCGAAGACTTTACTCTCGAAGCAGGAATCGTCGGAGTAGCTGATGGAACAGACATGACTAAAGGTAGGGGAAGAATAGCTGTTGAGTGGGGTAAAATAGATATTCACGCAATATCAGCTCTAGCCGTCGAGAAAGTAGAGGTAACTGAAGGAGAATACAGACCCATTAGAATACACATAAAGCTCTCTAACAGCGCGGGACTATTCCAGATAGAAAAACACCTAGCAGTTAAAATAGCCAATAGCCCTTTAAGAGACTTAATTGAAGTAATAGCCGAAGCAGAGCCTCCGGAAGCAGACTCTGACAAAAGAATAATCCATAGAATAATGGTAGTCGATGGAAAAATAAAACCCTTCTAATCACAAACATAGACTACAGCACTCTAATACAGCAATACCCCGCGGCATCCAGCTCTATTTCAAAGACACTACCCTTAGCTACCACACTTGATCTACTAGCTAAAACATCGTAGTTACTTAAATCTCCGCAGTATACTGCTTCTACTCGTGCTTTCTCCCCATGATTCAAGACTACGAGTAAATCGCTCCTAGTAACTGTATCAATTAGTTCATTTAACCCCCTGAGCTCCCACTTAAGCTCCCTGCTTTTATGAGATAAACACAAGTCTACTAGATCTAGGAAAAAGGAAGGAATATCTGATAAAAGAGTTTTAGCAGGTACTCCCGTAAACACAGCTATTCCCTTACCATACTTCTTTAATGTAGCTGCGTAGCCTCCAATATCAACTACACCCTTATATCCCTTAGGCTTCCTTAAAACAGCTAACGGCTCAGCGCCCTCAAGTTTAGGACAGTAAACTAGCCTGTAGCCAAATTCAAGAACCTTCCCCTTGGAGTTCCTCTTAAAGAAGTCTACTGTGATCTCTACTCCACCATACTTCCCCACATTCCTCTCATTTACTCCAAGCAGTGAACGAAGACCTGTAGGAGGATAACCCGTAACAAGTAGTGTTCCTCCTTCCTCAACATATTTCTCAAGAAATCTCGCTTCTTCACTATCTAGCTCAGAAGGATCTGCGAGAACAATTAAAGATACTTCCTCTTCTAGCTCGTAGCCCTTACTGTGTAGAGGAAGCTGTATTAAAGACAAATCTACGCCTACTCTCCTGAGTAGCCTTAAAACATGTTGAGCAAAAGCCCAGTACTCTGGCCTACGCGGCAGAAATAGCCCTATCTCGGGTGGGGTTTTAATAAGCTTCTGTATCTTAATAAAGTCTTTCAAAGCCTCCATGTAAGCAGGCAAACTTCTACCAGTAGGCTCATCTATGAGATAAGTGAAAGTAAACGACGTCATACCCTTTATGCCGTAAACTAGGCTCTCACTTAAAACCTGTAGTCTAACTAACTCTGGTGAAGAATATTCTTCCTCAAGAAACCTCCGCCCAAAAGTCTCTACGTGTCCAAGAAGCGCTTTCCTAGAGCCCAGGGAAGCTTTAGCTAACAGTAAGTGATCTCTACCTTGATAACTAGGATACGGGTAAACGCATACTGATGACTGCGCAATAATTATGTCAAGAGACTCTATTTCCGCTAAAGCATTAAATATTAGCGGCAATCTACCCCCATAGTACTCATCTGATGAAAAAATATACGGCGCTACTGCCGTCAAAAGACTTTTATCAAGACTTTTAACATAGTCAGACGTTCTCCTAAAGTACTCTACAGAATCAAGATCTCCTGGCTCCCAGACAGCATAGTAGCCTTTCAGCGACTTATAACTAGAGTAAAGTCTATACGTCTCATCTATTACCTTAATAGCACTCTCAATCTCTTTCTCCGATGGACAAATCCACATATCTTCTGGGCGATCAGGAACCCAGTGATAACCTATGAAAACAGAAAGCCCTCTACTCTCGGACTCCCTTAACACTGCTTCAAGAGGATCGAAACTTAAGTCCTCTGCTCTATCAAAGACTTCACTATAGTAGTAAACACCTCTCCAGCTCGTAGGATTATGATATACTACTGTATTTCCAACCTTACTGAAAACATCAAGAAATCTCTTGAGCCAGCTCAAACCACGGCGAACTACATGAACTGCAGGAAGCCAGTCTAAAACTATCATATTTTCTTCAGAAGACACTGCTTTCTTACTCATGGTTCCAGTAGTAGTTGAAAACAACTACTTTTTACACTTTCGACTTCCAGCTAATATCAGTTAAACTAATAGTGTTTAAACACACTATAGTATTGTGACTAGAAGCAAAAAGCATTTAGAAGAGCTTTTAGATGAGTGGAGGGAAGAAGATAGGGAGTTTAGGGAAATAAGGAGAAGGAAAGCAGACTGGAACTACATAAACAAACAACCACCTCTAATCAAGCTAGCTTTAATAATCTATATTGAAACAGGAGATATTTACAAGGCTGCTAGAATAGCTGGCATGACTATAGGCGAGTTCAATGAATATAGGTTTAAAGCAAATATACCGAATATCACTTAACAGTAATTTTTACTAACTTAATATAGTTCTCTAAAGAATATCCCCTATCTTCTGCAACATAATGAAAATGCTTTACCTCAAGAGGATCAACGCCTATCTCTCTCGAAGCCACAATATCTACTGCTAAAGTATCTTCACTCACTAGAACAGCCTCAGGTACCTCGACTATATTTAAGGCAGGTTTAATCACCTTAGCTACATCTGCCACCACTTTATCCATACCAAGTGGATGATAGCGCAAATACTTGTATCTAGCTGAAACCAACCCAAAGAGATTTTTGAGAGCAATAGTAACTCTCGTAGAAGGATGAGTACCAGCCACAGCTACATTTACTAAAGGAGCTTCAAAGACTATACGAGAAACAGGTATTTTCCCTAAAGCCCTACTTTTAGGCACATTTACTTTAATTACATCAAAGTCAGTTAAGTCAAGAAACTCTACCTTCGGGTTACTCTCAAAAAGCTTAATGTAGCTCAGCTCCCTAAACCTATTCATCGGCCTATACATAGTGCTCTCGGTCTCCACTAATACTATTTTCTGCGATACTCTACCGAAGTAGTCAACAACAGCCTTCATTAATAAATGTGAAGGAGGATAAAAGCCGCAGACATTAGGCTTAATCAAGATTTTAGTATATGGGCCTCTGAAGCCTTCTTGAAAAAGGATATCTTTAAGTAAAGTTATTTTGCTGAGAGGAATTTTATATACAGTTATTTCCATTGATACTATTTTCTACAAAAGCTTTATAATACTAACTGCACTAGTAACACGAGCCTGCTTTACTATATTAATGAACACTATATGCCACATGTATAGTATATCCATTTATTTTTTTAGTAATAGTTTTCTCTGGAATCTGTTTATCTAGAAGTATTCTCACCTTATATACAGTATCTGATATAGTCACATGCTTTTTACCCCTATATACTTTTAATCCCTGCTCTCTAGCAACTTTCAGTACGGTATCTACATCAGAACACACCAGCTCTAAGTAGCCTGGCAAATAATCTACTCTCAGAGCATCGCCCGCAATAATCGCTTTAGCACAGTAACCCACAATAACACCTCTAGTCACTATAGGCATAAAATACTCAGGTAGCGCTAAGCCTCTAACAAATCTAATCAACTTAGCACCAACAGGATTCGCTTTCCTCATGTTTTCAGCCCTAATCTTTTAATAAGTTTCATATATTCTTTTTCAAGCCCAGCTTGCTTAACTCTACTCATTAAATACTGTTTGTCTAAACTACTCCATTTCTGAACAAGAATCTTCTTAAGATCACTCATATCTTTACGCTCACCCGACATAAGCTTTAAAACCACTAGGTCTTCTAGAGAAGGAACCCTATAGCCACCTATGATCCTAGCTCTTACTTTAAATTCATCGTCAAGAATTAAAGGAGCATAATTAATATCTATGTGAGCCTCGCCCTTCTCGACTAGAAGTCCCCATTTTCTCCACTGAACACTATATCCACTTCTTCTAAGTAAATTAGTCAACTTATCCCTCAACTCAACGGTATACGGCTTATCTATCGTTAAATCCCAGTCCCTTGTTTCACGCCCTAAATCTACCCTATATAAGATAAGGCTTCGAGCCCCTATCACATATACTTCAAGCCCGATCGAGGATAATATTTTAATTAATTCTTTAACTACGCTCTCCTGCTTCACCACCTATAGTGATAGAATACTAGCTATTATGTGTTCGTCTTTAGTGTTTTATACTTCTCTCCGGCGTTTTATTTATGAAACCTAAGAGAGGAATTATTAAAATAAAGCCTGTTTTCATCGGAATATATCACTATGAATACAGTTATGGTAGTGTCTGCTCACCTGACGTCAGAGGCACTCCCCATACTCCGTCTCTTCCTGAGAAAGAGCTTTTGAAGAGAGCAGAGAACATGGTTCAAGAATTTAAGGAAAATATTAGACTGGATTTCGTTAAAGTAGAGGAACCTTTCCTCGTGAGAAAGCAGAGTGACTTAAGGACTTTCTCGAGCAAACTAACTTATGACGTAGACGCTATTCTAGTAGGAACACTAGGCTGTGCACCCCTCGAGCTACGCACTTTAAGGCTCTACGGAATCCCACTCATTGGAAGCCGCGTATCAGAAGAATACTTGCGAGCACTTAGAGTAAAGAAGTATCTGAGGGAGAGCCGCTTCCTCTACATAGGTGAAATACCCTCCTTCTCAGCGCCTAACGGTCCCTGGGACTTTTACGAAATAGAGAAGAAGCTAGGTATTAGAGCCAAACACATTGATATGAGCGAGTTCTTCAGATTTTTCAACAGCATACCTGATAGCCAAGCTAAGAGAACACTTGAGGAATGGAGAAAAGACTTCGCTGGAGTAGTAGAGCCCAGCGAAGAAGAACTACTCGACTCGGCTAAAATATACTTGACTCTACGCTATCTCTGCGAGAAAGAAGACGCTAACGCAGTCACTATTAATTGT
The DNA here is from genome assembly GCA_003650815.1 of Thermoprotei archaeon. Taxonomy (GTDB): domain Archaea; phylum Thermoproteota; class Thermoprotei; order Thermofilales; family B15-G2; genus B15-G2. Next base: position 8,384 of record QMSB01000053.1, read on the forward strand.
GGCAGATTCACAGAGGAATCAGCATTCTACTGTAATAGACCAATAGTACCCTGTATGGCTTTCAATAGGCTGATAGACGAGGGAATAATGTGTGCATGTGAAGGAGATATAACAGCCACGATATCAGCTCTAATACTTCACGCAGTCAGCGAACAACCAGTACTTATGGGCAACTTCGGCTATAGGCCCGGAATGTTCGAGGCAAGAGAAGACGAAGTCACAATAGAACACGACATAATACCTCTCTCAATGGCTACAACAAAATACCGTGTAAGAGACTACCACGGAAGAAAATTCGGTGTAACAGCCTATGCTGACATAAAGAAACAGCAACCCATTACTCTACTTAATGTAGACACTTCCCTAGAAAGAATGACTGTTATAGAAGGATGGACAAAGTACAGCGTAGACGGCGGACACTGCCGCATAATAATACACATAGACGTTAAAGGAGACGTAAATAAAATCCCTGAAATCCTAGTAGGATCACAGCACATATCCATGACTTATGGACACTGGCTCAAAGCCCTAGTAGAAACAGGAAAACTGCTAGGAATAGAAGTACTCCACTTCAAGTAGCCAAAATCATCCACTATGAAAAACACCTCAATCAAAAAGATCATAGTGCTCCAAGGAGGAGAAGACGTAGCTGCAAGAGCTAATAAAACTCTTTTCGAGCAAATACTAGCGTTATCTAAGACAAAAAACATTCTAGTAATACCGTGGACAACTAGCGATTCAAGAAAGGAGAAGAAGTACAGGAAAATAATTTCAAACTACTTTAGGGAAGTAGGCTTCAAGAAAATATTTTTCTTAGAAAAAAGCGACTCTGACCAAAATATTAGAGAAAAATTCAGCAAAGTAGATGTAGTTTATCTTCCTGGAGGAGATCCCAGCATACTTTACGAGGAGATTAAAAAGAGGAGACTCGTTGAAACCAAGCTCAGAGAGTTTGAGGGAATTATTATTGGAAACTCTGCTGGAGCTATTGTTTTATCTAAGGGAACATACTACGATAATAGGTTTCAGCCAGGCTTAGGGCTAGTAGACTTCTTCATCAAAGTCCACTTTAATTTAACTAGCCAAACTATATCAAAGCCCTCACTTTGCATCCCTGAAAACCAGTGGGTGGTTATAGTAATGTAAACTAAGGGAAAATCTTGAATACTTCTCTGCAGATATTTTTTGCATGAAACCAAATATTATTTTGATAATAATGGACGTCCAGAGGGCATCTAACCTCCACTGCTATGGCTACGAGAAAGAAACTACTCCAAACATAGACAGAATGGCAGAAGAGGGCACAGTTTTTCTCAGATGTATATCGCCGGGAGTGTGGACTTTACCTTCTCATGCCTCTCTTTTCACTGGACGCTATGTCTGCGGACATGGTGTAGGTGCTCGCTACAACTATAAGCCAGTCGAAAAATATACGCTTACTGAAATCTTCAAAGCTAAAGGCTACCGGACAGCAGGCTTCTGTAATAGAGGACATTGGTGGGCTAGATACGGCATTAGAGACGACAGAGGGTTCGATGAATTCTACACATTTACTTTCTCTTCACTAAGAGAATGGGTTGAAGTAGGCTCAAGTAAAGAAATATCAGCCGCCATCGAGTGGATTAAAAGAAACAAGAACATCTCCTTCTTTGTTTTCATCAACTGCCTAGAGCCACACTTACCCTACATACCGCCAGAAGAATTTATCAAGAAGTTTGCAGGGGATATGAGCTTAGAGGAAGCTGAGAAAATTCAGCCAAATATATGGAAAGTCAGAATGGGCGTAGAGAAAATAAGCGCAGAGCGCTGGAGGAAGCTGAGAGACCTCTATGATGGAGAAACAGCCTGTCTCGACTATAGATTAGGAAAACTCTTCACATTCCTAGAGGAAGAAAACCTAATAGACAAAACAATATTAATTATCACTAGCGATCATGGAGACGAGCAGGAAGAACACTATCCTCCCCACATAGCACACCAACTACATTTATATCAGCCCGGTATACACGTCCCACTCATAGTAAGACACCCCGAAATCTTTCCACAGGGAGAGAAAGTAGAGTCGCTTGTACAGACACACGACATTTTCCCAACACTACTCGAGGTACTTGGAGTAGAGAGCATTGATGTGTGGAAGCAGTGTCAGGCAGTAAGCCTATTCAATGCTCTTAAGGGACAGGAAAGAGAATACGCGTTAGCAGAATACCAGGAACCACTGCTAGTATTCGATAGAGTACTTAACATAGACCCTGACTACGATTTCAGAAAATGGTACAAGAGTATTAAAGCACTCATAATAGGCGACTACAAGTATATCTGGTACTCTACTGGAGAAGAAGAACTATATAACTTGAAAAAAGACCCCTTAGAACAAGATAATATAGCTGACATAGAGCCGGAGAAGACTAAAGAAATGAGGAGAAAACTTTACAGTATTCTATCAACGCTTGATCAAAGAGACTTAGGAGACCTGGTGCAGGGTTCTGAAGACAACATAAGGAAGCTAGAGAGCCTTGGCTATATTAGACGAATTAGAGCGTATGATAAGGTATCTATAATGAAGGGAATGTCGCCTTAAGCTCAATAGCTATAGTTATTTCTCTGCAACAATAAGCTGTATCGTGAATAATGTTCTCAGAATATATTTTTAGTAAATAATCTTTAAATATTTTTACTTTAATTTGTTACTGAACTAGTATGTCGTTATTTGATAAAATTAAGGCGGGTTTGGGGAAGGCTGCCGAGGAGGCCGCTGAAGCAGCCGAGATAGCTAGAATTAGAGTAGAGATAACTAACTTGAAGAGGAAAATGGATGAGGAGGCCAAGAAAATAGGATACGCTATTTACGAGAAATATAAGAAAGGCGAGTTTTCAGA
>QMSB01000054.1 GCA_003650815.1 Thermoprotei archaeon
CTTTAAATACATGATTAATAGATGTTTAACACGGGGGATGCTAAGCGGGGATGCCCCCCCGAAAAGGGGGTCGAAGGACCGCTTAAGCGACTAATTCTCTTCCTTCTGTGTAGGCTGATAACGCGAGTAAAGTGAGTGCTGTTGTTAGAAATACTGCTAGGTCTAGTGGTCTATAGGCTAGTAGTAGAAATCCGCTGTATGTGAGTATGCTAGCTGAAACTAGTTCAAGGAATACATAGGTTTTGAGTAGTTTACTTAGTCTTAGTGTTTTTCCGGTAATGTAGAAAAGGTATAGTGAGTAAAGTACGCCGAGAAAAGGGACTACAGAAGGCATGTATGCTAAAAGATTATTTAAGAAAATATGCTTAGGTTTTCTTATGATTAATAGCGGACTATACTCTCTTCTCTTCTTCTCTCCTCTAAGCGAACCAACTACGAGTGCTAAAAAATTTAGTCCAAACAACAGTATTGTGTACATTAAGTCTGCTGAACATATCATTATTTCACGAGAACCTTCACTTTTCGAGCTAACTCTAGCGCCTCAAAGTATGTTTCTTCATATAGTCTGCCCACTTTATCTATAGAGTATTTTTCTACGGCTTTTTTCCTAGCATTTAAAGACATTTTCGACCATAGGCTAGGAGACTTCAGTAAAGACGCTACTGCTTCAGCGAGCTCCTCTGAGTCTCCTGGCTCAACTAGCAGGCCGTCTCTGCCCTCAGCTATTATTTCAGGTACTCCTCCTACTCTTGTAGCTACAACCGGTGTTCCCGAAGACAAGGCTTCTAGTAAGACGACACCAAAGCTTTCTCCAGCTAAACTCGGTAAGGTAAATACCTTTACTTCAGAAAATAGGGAAGGCTTAGTTTCCTCGCTTACAGCTCCTAGGAAAACAATATTGTCTATGTCTGAAGCCAGTAATCTGAGGAGAGGCTCCATGTAGCCCTTACCCCCTATGACTAGCTTTACTTCTAGGCCTCTGCGCTGAAGTATTTTAAAAGCCTCTATCAGTATGTGTACTCCCTTTCTGCGCACTAGACGCCCTACATATAGTATACTGTTATCTCTCTCAACTAGTCTCGGCTTAAATCTCTCAGTATCTACTGCATTCGGTATAACTTTTACTTGAGTCTTTATTCTGAGAAAGTCTCGAATAAAGTTTGCTGCAGCAATACTCACTGCAGTCACGATAGTTGGTCTCAAGAGCCATCTATATGGAGTAATATAGGATATTTTTAGCCAGTACTCTACATCACCTGCCGGGGGAAGCGAGTGATTAGTAAGAACACACGGCACCCCTAGTTTAGTGCAGGCTCTAACAGCGAGTACAGATAGCGGTGTAAAAGAATGGTGTACGTGAACTACGTCAGGCTGTATTCTACTTATAGTTCTTTTTACTTCCCAGAAACAGGGAGGCACAACGTAGTGTTCAAAAGGAATAATACTTCTAACTCTAATAGCATTGCCTCCACTCTCCCCCTCTTTATGTAGTACTACAACACTATGTCCTCTTCTTTCAAGCCACTTTGATAGTAGAGCTACTTGAGAAGACACTCCACCGAAGTTACGTGGAGACCACTCGGAAACCATTAGAATCCTCAAGTTCCTCACCTCAGTCCATTATTTGTATTCAGGAACTCAGCTATCTCAGCTAAAACAAGTCTCTTAAGAAAGTCTCGTACAATAGGATCACTTATCTTCGAGGCGACTATAAGATACTTTCTTAAAAGAGAATCTGCTCTCTCGACAATACTATTCTTAGCAGTCTCACGAGTCTTCTCAACAATACTTCTAGCTAGTCTCTGCACATCATCTTTAAGGAAAAGCATTATTCTCTGCTTATGCCTAGGATCCCTGACTCTTTTAACTAGGCCTGCCTCCGTGAGCTTCTTCAAGACCTCAATCATCTTGACTTTCGAAATCCTGCCCCTTAGTCTGCGGTAAAGCTGATTAACACTAATACTAGGCGTCTTGAAAATAGCATAGAGAACCATAAACTCCTCATCCTCTAAGCACATACTGGTTTACAGATATACCGGTATGCTATATAAATAAATCTCTAAAGTCAGCTTGTTCAAGTTAGTAAAATATTCTAGTTCCCTTTAGTAACAGCGTGCTCATAGATGAAGCCGCACTACTAGCTGAGAGAAAAGCTCGCGACTTAAATTTAGAGACTGTTGACACCATTATAGGTGTAAAATACTGCTATGTATCAGTAAGAGGCTCACTTGGACTAGAAGCTGGAGTGTCTTTTGTGCCGCTAGAAGACTTAAACTGCACAGAACCTCTGTTTGAGCCTCCTTCTCCCAGCAATATAGTTGAGTATGCTTCATCAACTAACCCCCTATGGAAGACAGCTGCTGTCGCGTATATTAACGCGGTTTCACAGTACCTTTTATGGAAATTAAATCATATTAACGAATTTAAATTAGTTTCATTAAACTTAATAGACATGCTCTCAGAGCTCATAGAGCCCGAGAATACCGTCGTTGTTATAGGGAATATGGAACCTATTGTGAGGAAATTAAAGAATACTTGCAGAGAGCTATATGTTCTTGAAAGAAATCCTAAAATGCGCGTAGGAGAAAATGTTTACGCAGATACTGCTGCTCCAAGACTTTTAGGAAAAGCTGATGTCGTTATAGTAACTGGAGCTACGTTAGTAAACGATACAATAGACCATGTACTAGCACTATCGAGTAAAGCTAGATTCAAAATAGTAGTTGGACCAACTGCTGGCATTTACCCCGAGATATTTTTCAAGTATGGAGTAGACTACGTAGCTTCACTTAAAGTAGTAGACTACGAGAAAGTAAAGAAGTGTATTATGCTGGGAGGCGGTAGGTGGAACTTCGGAAAATGGTGTAAAGACTACGTGTTCTCATCTAAGTAATCAATATATACTTTGTATACAATATATACATGTGGTAGTCATAAGAGTCTCTGAGAGTACAAAGAAGGAATTAATTAGATTTATCGCAAGACTAGAGGCGAAACTTGGTCGGAGAGTAAGTATGGATGAGGCTATAAGATTTCTTTTATTTAGTAGAGTTAAGAGACCTGAATTACTTGAAATAGCGTGCTCCCCGATTAATGGAGAAAATCTTGTCGAGGAATTGTATGAAGAGAGGCGAAAGGATGAAGAAAGAGTTAAAAGGAAGTATGGTCTTTGATGCTAGTGTCATAATAGAGCTTTTAGCATCTACTAAAAGAGGTAAAATTGTCGAAGAGAAACTTAAATCAGGTGAGCTTTTCGCTTTCACTACTGAGCTAGATATAACGGAAGCATTATATATTCTATGTAGAAAAATAGGTTTTAATAATGCTTTAATAAAAATTAATGCACTGAAAAGATCAGGATATATTGAAATATTTGAAATATCTCCTTTAGTTGAAACAACTGCTCTATATAAATGTAGTAGAGCAATAGCTCTATCAGATTGCCTTACTCTAAGCTTAGCTAAGTACTTGTCACTACCAGCACTTTTTGCTCGTAAAGAAAAAGAACTATTAAGAGAAATGAAAAAGAAGCCTTTTGATATAGAGATACTGTTCTTAGAGGAGATGGTTTAGCTACTTACAGTACTTCTGATATTTTCACAAGCCTCTTTTCTTCAGCTGACTTCAGTGCAGCTTCTAGTATTGCTTGAAGCATAATCATTTCTTCAGGCTTAGTTAAGGGCTCTTCTTTCCCAAGAATAACGTTAACGAAGTGCCTTGCCTCATTTTCTACAGGCTTCTCTTCTCCTACTTCAAGTTTAGTGTCTACTAGCACACCGTTCTCCTCACTGTAGATTGAAGCTTCTCTATAGTTTATTCCTCCCTTATCTCCCATAATCACTACATTGTAGTCACCTCGACTAATGTGTCCAGCCCACCCTGCCTCAAGTATAGTTGTAGTACCGTTCTCCATCTTAATGAAAGCTACAGCCCAGTCCTCAACAGTAAACGGTCCACCGGGCACAGGCTTACCCCAAGTCCCTTTACCCAGCCCCTTTGGCCCTAGTTTAGCGTAAGTCGACGCGAGGACTTCTTTTGCTTTAAAGTCGTTTATAATCCAGAGGGATAGATCAAGCATGTGTACACCTATGTCGTATAGAGGTCCTGCTCCAGCCTGCTCTTTAATAGTAAACCAGCTTCCATAGCCAGGAATTCCTGCTCTCCTAATCATGTAGGCTTTAATGAGGTAAGGTTCACCTATTTTTCCTTTAAGAACATAGTTTCGGAGAATACTACTTAGCTTCCTAAACCTCCAAGTCAGTCCTATGAGGAGCTTTCTGCCATACTTTCTGCTAGCTTCAAACATCTCCTTCACTTGTTTAGCTGATATAGCTGGAGGCTTCTCACATAAGACATGTTTTCCTTCCCTAAGAGCATCAATAGTCATCTGGTAGTGGAGATAATTTGGTGTAACAACAACTACTCCGTCAATATCTTTACGCGAAATTAAGTCATGGTAATCTGTATAAACATGCTCTATCTTAAGTACTTCTCTGGCATACTTAACTTCCTTTTCATCTATATCACATACAGCAGCTACTTCTGCTCCCACTTTCCTAAAAGCGTTTACGTGAATCTTACCCATAGTGCCGCATCCAATTACTCCGACTCGCACCGTAGCCATTTTACCACGTAGTCTTATCTCTAGTCTAGTATAAAACACCTTATCTAAACTCCTACATTATCCTACTTAAGTAAGAATTAAATCCTTAAACACAAGATAATATCCGTTATGTCCACTGATCTTATTATCAGAGACTTCAGAGATGAAGATGCTCCTAGTCTAGCGCAAATGCTTAATGAAAGTGAGGAGGGCTGGCCCGGCGGCTTCACTGGTGGAGTGAGACTTACTCCCCAGGCTCTCTTAGAGAAGCTAAGAGGAATAGATGCTATTGCTCTCCTAGTAGCTGAAACTGAGAACAAGATTGTCGGCTACTTAGAGCTAACTAAACACTGGTCTAGTGAAAACGCTGCCTACATTGCCTTAATAAATGTTCACCCGCAGTACAGGGGAAGAGGCATCGGTACTAAGTTAATTAAAGAAGCCCTCAAGAGATGTTTTTCAGCTGGAGTAGATAGAGTAGACTTACATACATGGTCTGGCAACAGAGCAGTTAGACTATATAAGAGAACAGGGTTCTTCTGGGTACCTGAGACCAGTGTCTACATGCAGAACTATCTTCCGCAAGTATTGAAGAATCCTATTGCAGCTAAGTTCTTTGAGAAGCATCCAGGCTACCTATACAGGTTTAAGAGAGATCTGAGAGCTGAGGAAGACGACTTAAAGTACCGTGGGAAGAGCGTCTACATCTATGAGTGGGAGGCGGATAGCGACTACTTGAAGATAATAGTAGACAGGTATGGCTGGAGCATATGTGGAGTAGAGTGGAGCAGCGGACTAGTAGAGTGTATTGCCGAGGAGAGAGCAGTAAAGGGGTATCCCTTCAGCGTAGAGTGGAGGATAGTAAATAGGTCGAAAGAGCCCTTCAAAATAGTACTTCTACCTGAAGCAGATACAGGAGTAAAGTTGCTGGAGAAACCTCCCTCAAGCCTAGTAGTAAGTCCAGGAGAAGAGAAAGTAGTGAGAAGCAGAGCTGTAGTAGACTTAGAGGCTGAAGAAAAGCCTAGAGACGAGGCCTCCCGTAGAATAAAATCAACTATAGTCCTTAACGGCACGGCACTTACTCTCTCTACAGGATTCGAAGAAAAGCCTCCACTAGAAATAAAGGTTCTCACCCACCCCTCTTACCCTCCTCTATCAGAAAGTACTCTACTCTTAAACTTCCTCAACAATTTTAAGAAGAAAATCAGAGGAAAAGTAAGTATAATAGCTGAGAAAGGACTAAAAGTAGAGCCTAGAGAATATCTCCTTGAAGCAGAAGCTGAAGAAGAAATCACGCTACCACTAAAAATCTCAGTAGTAGACCCTAATCTCCGAAAAGCTAGAATTCTAGTATCCTACGACGTCGAGGGAATAAAGGCTCCGCCAAAGCCTATATACGTTACTGTAACTAGACCCGGAGAAGCAGTAGGCTACATTGATAGAAAGGAAAAGAAAGCAGTAGTAGATATGGGAAGCTATTTCTTTAAAGTAGACTTCAGAGGACTTAAAATTGAGGTAGTAAGGAAAGTAGACGAGGAGCCGCTATGTTTCATTGATGGCGAGAGCATAGGTCCACCATTCTGGCCTAGTGAACTAGGACGTAAGCTCTATGAAGTAGAGCTACTAGAAGACAAAAGGATAAGACTAGTCGCTAAAGCTGGACTAAAGAAGGTACCGGGCCTTGAGCTCGTTAAAGTAATTGAAGTACTTAATCCATCTCCTCTTCTAAAAATATCTTATAGGCTAGTGAATACCTCTTCTTTAGAAAAAGAGCTCAGACTGAGAGTAAACATGAATATGAATACATGGGAGGCTGAGAAGCTACTAGTGCCTCTCCGAAACAAGGTAGTAGAGTATCGAGTTATTGCAGGAGACTTCCCTGGAAGCAGAGGAGACTTACCCACAGAGCCTACTGAGTACTCTGAGTGCTGGTCATGCTACACTACAAGAAAAGGAGAATTAGTTGGAGTAGTATGGAGTAAAGAAAATGTACATGAAGTAGATTTCTCGTGGGGAAGACTACCTAGACTAACATACTCAATCAAACTGAAACCTCACTCTGCCACTGAGCTACCTCCCCTCTACCTTTATGTGGGAAAAGGCTCTTGGAGAAATATTCAATCTCTCTACAGAGAACTAGTAGAGAGAAGGGAACCAGAGCCGACTACCTACAGTAAAGCGAAGCCAGTAGAGTTGAGGACAGAGCCCCTATTCCTTGAAGACACTACTTCAAGTCAGGTAGACCTAGTACTAGTTAAGCATAGGGCGAAGAAGCTTAAGGGAGTAATTAAACTGAGATCTAAAACTCTTAAGATAACTCCAAGTGAAGTAACTGTAGAAAGCCTAGAGGATAAAGTTCTACGAAAGAAGCTGGCTCTAGAGGCTTTGATTAAAGACGTGTTCTGCCATTACATAAACTATGAGCTATACTCGAACTACGGAGTGATTAGAGGAAAAATACCGTTAATAGTCTTGAGCCGTGGAGGAGAAGTCTCAGTAAAGGTCTCTAATAGTAAAGCAGTAGTAGATAACGGACTGCTTGTAATGAAGATAGACGCAGAGTTTGCTGGAGCACTCTACGAGCTAGTAGACAAGAGGACTAATGCTAATAACCTCTTCTCATCTTACCCGAAGCCAAGACCATTCCTCTGGTATAATCCGTGGTTCGGCGGAGTAAGGCTTAGGAGAGGCTTTGGTAGAGACTATTTATGGAAAGAAAAGTGGCTTATCCAGGAAGCATCAATAGGCTCTTGGAGAGGAGTTAAAGTCTACACGAAGATAAGTCATGAGAAAAACAAGGTGCTTAAAGGCATTACACTCGAACAATACTATCTCACTGTACCTAACAGCAGTATAGTCCTCTTGTACACTAAAGTAGTAAACACTAGCAGGAGGTACTTTGACCGCGAACTATTATTAACGCTCTTCACTTCTCCTGGAGGAAAACACGGTACTGGAGCAATAGTGCCTTACACTGACGAAATATACGAAAAGACAGTATATGAGCACGAAATAGCCTACCCTGCTACCAGTAGAGAATACGTAGTAGTATACAATGAAACAGCAGCCCTAGCTTTAGTGAAACCAGAGCGCAGAGACATAGTTCTAGGAGCAGCAGTCGGCGAAGAAAAGACATGTAGCCTCTACGTAGCAATGTCTCCCTTAGACTACATTAAGCCAGGAGAATCATACAGCTTCTACGTGTTCCTAGTATTAGCTAAAAATAAGGAAGAAGCAGAAACATACAAAGTACTATCAAAGATGAAATACTAGAAGACAGCTCTCTTAACGTAAATATAGACTACAACAGCTCCCTTTAAGCTAAGGCTACTTCAGCTTTACTTAAAGTACTAGCTCAGCCACCGGCCTCTATCCTCGCCTTAAACAATCACTACCTACTATACTTTATTCTACAAGAAATATTTCACATAACAACTAGGGCTCAAGTATACGGTATTTTTATTTCAGAATTTTACAATAACTTTACGGTAAATACACTTACTCAGGGGATATCGTTGATCTCAGTTATAGTCCCCACAAAAGACAATGAAAAAACTATAGGAGCACTACTAGAGTCTCTAAGAAAACAAGAATACAGAGATTTTGAAGTAATAATAGTTGATAGCTCTAGTGATAGCACACCGCTAATAGCATCAAAGTATACTTTCACTAAATTGTTGAAAATACCGCCAGTAGGAGCAAACGCTGCCCGAAATCTAGGCGTTAAAAACGCTAAGGGTGAAATAATAGTATTTACTGACGGAGACTGCCGCGTTCCTCCAGACTGGCTTAAGAAAATACTAGAGTTCTTCGAGAAAAACAAGACAGTAGACGTTGTAGGAGGCTCAGTCTACACAGCTAAAGAACTCAGAGGAAACTTGATTGCAGACTACTACAATGAAGCTCTGTGGCCCATGATGCCTATTTATCCGAGCGAAGCAAAAGTAACTAAAGAAAACTTCCACAAAATAAGAGTCCCCAATAGCAACAATCTCGCTTTTAGGAGAAGAGTCTTTGATGAAGGCTTCTTATTTAATGAAGAGTTTAAAGGAGGATATGAGGAAACAGAGCTACTTTGGAGGCTCTGCCTTAGAGGATACGATATAAGAGTATTTCCTAAAATTGTAGTAGAGCATTTTCATACAAAAAGTTTAAGAAATCTTTTGAGGAGAGCTTTCAGCTATGGACGAGGCCACTACCTCTTCTACTTAAAGTATAGAGACTGTCCTCTCGCTCTCTACGGTATGCTCAGTGCTATAGCCATCTGCCTATTCGATATATTACTCATTTTAGCTACTTTAGCTAACTGGTGGCATGTATTTTTAGTTATTCCTCTAGCGTATTCTGTTTTAGTAGCACTGTATTTCAGAAAAATTAGGAGATTGAGGTCGCTGACATATCCTCTGCTAGACTTTATCTTTTATACTGTAATGGCTTTAGGAGTATTTAAGGGTGTAGTAGACTACAGTATCTTACATAGAAGCTAAACACTCGTGTAGAGAATTTTTCAGACTTAATTTACATGAAATATCTTTCAGAAAGGGAAAGTTAATATTTCAGAAAGGAGAAGACTTTATTGATATAGATGACCAGAAATGGAAGGAGCGGGGTTACTTCAGCTATCTCCGGGATCAGACTTTTACTGAGAAACCCTCTCTTCAGATTAGCGATAAAGCCTCTTTCAAAAGAAATATGCATTAACGGTGAGAAAAGAAAGGTGGCTTACGAGGCTCTAAGACTTATAGTGGAAGACACTTCTGAGACATGTCTAGTAGCTAGGTTTTATGCAAAAATGCTCGAAATATTGTTTAACGCCGCTATAAAATACTTTAATGGAAATAAAGACGAGGTTTACGAGGCTCTCAAAGACCCTTCAATAAGACGAGGTCTAGCACTAGTGCTCGAAGGCCTAGCTACCTACGGTATTACTATTCCTCAGAGACTACCAGCACCATTCCTCATAGTCTGGAATTTCACAAACATGTGCAACTTAAGGTGTAAGCACTGCTACCAGAACGCCTCCAGCCGCTTAATAAACGAGCTTTCTCTTAAAGAGAAACTAAATGTAGTCAATCAGCTAGATGAAGCTGGAGTCGCCGCACTAGCTTTCTCTGGAGGAGAGCCTACTATTCATCCTCACTTCCTTCCAGTACTTAGAAAAGCAGTTGAGTCTGGAATGTATACAGCACTAGCTACGAATGGCTTAAAGTTAGCTGACCGGAATTACGCTAAGTTACTTAAAAAGACAGGCTTACGTTACGTTGAAGTAAGCATTGATTCAGCAGACCCAGATAAACACGACTCCTTCAGAGGTCTAAAGGGAGCCTGGAGGAAAGCTATTCAAGGAGTAAAAAACGCTGTAGAACTCGGATTCTCGACAGCAATAGCTACTACCGTAACTAAAATGAATTTAGATGAAGCACTCGATATAATCGATTTAGCAGAAGAACTCGGAGTAGAAAGAGTAATTTTCTTCAACTTCATTCCAGTAGGCAGAGGAAAAGACATAGCTGAACTCGATTTAACTCCAGAGGAGAGAGAAGAACTATTACGTAAACTATACCTCGAAAACAAGCATAGAAAAGTACAAGTATTCAGTACAGCACCACAGTTCGCCCGAGTCTCTCTCGAAATGAGTGGAGGAAAAGATGTTGCACCCACACACTTCTATGTACGAGGAGACCCTATTGTAGCAGCTCTAGCAGAGTACATTGGAGGATGCGGAGCAGGCAGAATATACGCAGCAATAGAGCCAAACGGCGACCTAACACCATGTGTCTTCATACCAAACATAGTTGTAGGAAACCTTAAGGAAGAAAAATTCTCTACCCTATGGAAAAATGCATCAGTGTTTAAGGCCCTTAGAGACAGGAATAGACTCGAAGGGAACTGCAAGCACTGCCCATATAAATATGTCTGCGGAGGATGTAGAGCAAGAGCATTATCCTATACTGGAAACATCTTAGGACCAGATCCCGGATGCATAAATAACGCTGAATACTTCAAGACC
>QMSB01000055.1 GCA_003650815.1 Thermoprotei archaeon
GATATATTGTGTTTGAGTATCCTTTTATTGATCGTGAAGAAGAGCTGGGTGTTTTGAGAGATTATGCTGAGAATGGTTTTTACCCAATTCTATTTATCTACGGGCCGGAGGGCTGCGGTAAGACTAGGCTTCTCAGGGAGTTTATTAGCTCAATTGAAGAACCAGGTGACTATATTACTGTTTACTTAGATGCTCAGAGTGTAGGGTCTTTTGAGGAGGCTGTATGTGCTCCACCAGTTGTTTTAGAGACTTTTAGCACGGCTGCTGGAGCTATTTCTGAACCTGTAGGTAGGTTTGTTGCTAGGGTTTTGCCTTTAGTTGTGAAGAAGGTTTTTGAGAGAAAACTTAGGGGAAGGCGAGTGGTTATTGCTGTAGATGATGTAGCTCGCCCCCTTGGTGTAGATGTTATTGAGAGTTATGCTAAGAAGCTTTTGGATTTACTAGAGTGGCTTATGGCTCGTGGAGCGGAGTCCGTGCTTATTATCGCTACTACTAGTGAGGGAAGTTCTCCAAGTATTCTTGCTAGACATAGTTATGTTGTTTTAAGTGAGCTATGGAACTTGAGTAGAGATTCTACTGAGAAGCTTCTTAAGGCTCTTAACGCGCCTGAGAAACTCTATGAGAAGATATGGGTGCTTACTGGAGGGAATCCTAGAGCAGTTATATCGATTGCTGCTAAGCGGTGGAAAGTAGATGTCTGGTTTAGTGAAGTAGTGAGGAATGTTAGGTTGTCTTCAAGGAGTATTGTTTTTAGATATAGGAGTCAGCTACGCTACGTTGTAGAGGACATTGACGGAGTTATCGAGTTTCCTGACTTGGAGAAGAGGCTTATTGAAGCGAATCTTATAGTTCCTGTAAATAGGCCTTGTTTAGGCTACACTCCTCTTCCAGACGAGGAGCTTGGGATAGGAGAGTACTATGCTTAGCAAATACCTGCCTACAGGAGTGCTCTTAGAGAATGTCTTTAGTATCGGTAATAGTGTAACATGTTTGGCTGTCTGTTAGTCAGAAATATATTCTAGTTAATGAGTTAGTTTTTCGTGTTTGAAGAGACTGAGAAGCGTCTTAGTGAAGGTATTGTTTGGACTAAGTACTGGGCTTTGTCTGCTTTTACTATGTCTTTGGTTAAGGGTGTTGTGGGAGTGTTTTCAGGTAGTTTAGCTATGGTCGTTGATGCTTTTCACGGTTTATCGGATTTTATTGTAGCTGCTGTATGTTGGATAGGGCTTTGGATTGCTCGGCGGAAGCCTACAGAGAGGTTTCCTTACGGCTATTATAGGGCTGAGAGTATTGCATCACTATTGGTGAGTGGGGCTATAGTTTATGCTGGTGTGGAGTTCATATGGGAGGGGCTTGCCTCGACTGAAAGAAGCCTTGAGCTAGGTGCTGGAGTATATGCTTTAGCTGTGGCTGCTGCTTCTTCTCTAGTGTCGTTTGTTTTATGGCGTGTGGTTTCGAGGAAGGGTAGTGAGCTGGAAGTGTATTCGGTTAAGACTCTTGGAGATGAGTCACTTGTAGATGTGCTGGCTTCTCTTGGAGTATTTGTGGCTGTGCTTTCATCTATGTTTAGTGTGCCTTATGTGGAGAGCTTAGTTACGGTAGCTATAGCTCTTTTTATTCTGAAGACAGGCTTGGTGAACGCTTATAGGAGTTTATTGGCTTTAATGGATATTAGCCCGTCGAAGGAGATAGAGGAGCAGGTGGAGAGAGTTCTTGAGAGTGTAGAGGGTGTTGAGGGCTATAGAGATCTTAAGCTTAGAGTGTCGGGTCCAGTTATTTTTGGTGAAGTAACTATACTTGTTAAAGGTTTTCTTGATATTAAGAGGGCTCACGAGATAGCAGAGAAGATAGAGAAGGCTGTTAAAAATAAAGTGCCTAGGGTAGAGTACTTGACGGTCCATATTGAGCCCGCTAGAAAGCCTCCTTCACTTGTCGCTGTTCCAGTGGGTGCTGATAAGGGGCTGGATTCTCCTATTTCTGATCACTTAGCGAGAGCTCCTTACATTGCTTTAGTGAAAATCGGCGGAAGAGGATTAGAGAAAGTGTCTGTGTTGAAGAATCCTTATGAGTTTAAAAGAATGAGAGCGGGATTGACTTTAGCTCACTGGCTAGTAGAGAATAGGGTGGAGGCAGTTGTCACTAGACATATAGGTGAGATAACTTTTCATACTCTCAGAGACCATTTTATTGAGATATATTTTGCGGACTGTAAGAATCTCCGTGAGTGTATTGAGAAGCTCACTAAAGGCAAGCTCTCTCTGCTAACTAAGCCTACGAGAGAGCTGGGTGAAGAAAGAGTTGAGAAAGAGTATGTAAAGTAGGGGGACTTTAGTTAAGTTGTCTTTTGCTATATTTTATTTTGAAACTTATAGAATTATTTGCTTTAATACGGCTATTTAACTACTACGAGGAAGAACATTACACTGTATTTATATTGTTGTACTATAGTCGTATTTGTGTCTGAAATAATTAATATACGTGTGCCTAGGGAAATTAGGCTTAAGATGAAAAAAGTTCCTATAAACTGGAGTAGTGAAATAAGAAGGTTTATTGAGAAAAAGATAAGAGAGTATGAGTTATTAAAGCTTTTAAATAGGATAGAGAGTAGGGCTAAGGATAGAGTAGTTAAGTGTGATTCTACTGACTTTATTAGAGAGGATAGAGGTGAGATTATATTAAAGTGTTGTAGTAAACGCTGAGTTAGCTAAGTAATTGCTATGAGTAGTTTGTGTGTTTAAGGTTGTTGTTTAGCATAGTATTCTGTTACTTTTCTTACTGCTTCTGCTATGTCTTCTACGTCTTTGTCTGTGAAATGTTCGTTTATCGGGATTGTTATTATTTCGGCTAATATCTTCTCTGTTGTTGGACAGAGTCCTGGCTTGTACTCTATTTTCTTGCCGTAGTAGGGGCACTCGAAGGGACAGTGTGTTTTCCCGTATACTCTTTTCTCCATGAGATAGGGTACTGTGTAGAGAGGTTTACCTATGTAGCCTGCGCTAGCTGGTATTCCTTCGGCGCTGAGTGCTTTAGCGAAATCTATGTTCGTTACCTTTAGTTTACTAGTGTTTACTCTCATGGGGTATAGCCAGAAGGAGTGTTTCCTCTCTTTAGTTGACTTCGGTAAGTAGAGGTACTCACTGTTTTCCAAGTCTTCTAGGAGCTTGGTCAGTTTTTCTCCAAGCACGCGTCTCTTCTCTACTACTTTTGGCAGTTTTTTGAGCTGTGCTAGTGCTACCGCACCTGTCAGCTCGTTCATTCTGTAGTTGAATCCGAACATAATGTATGTTCTCGCAAAAGAAGGGACGCCTCTTACCCAGCCTTTGTCCATGAATAGGCGAGCTTTTCTTCCTAGTTCGTCGTCGTTTGTAACAGTTATTCCGCCGTCACCTGTAGTCATGTGCTTTGACATCTGCAGACTGAAAGCGTTTATGTGGCCTATTGTTCCTACTCGCTTACCCTTGTACTCGGCTAGGTATGCTTGACAGCAGTCTTCTATGACATATAGTCCGTGTTTTTCTGCTATTTCCATTATGGGGTCCATGTCGCAGGGATAGCCGAATAAGTGTACTGCTATAATTGCTTTAGTTTTCTCAGATATTCGTTTCTCTATGTCGCTTGGGTCAAGTGTATATGTGTAGGGGTCTAGGTCCGCGAAAATAGGTATACAGTTTTGTGCTAGAATAGGGATTATTGTTCCCATATCGGTTATAGGTGATGTAATTACCTCGGAGCCGGCATCTAGCTCTAGTGCGCCGAGGGCAATATGTATTGCCGCAGTACCGGAAGTACAGGCTACAGCGTGTCTTACTCCATAGAATTTAGCGAACTCTTCTTCAAATTTCTTGACTTTAGTTCCACCATACCTAAAGAGCTGTTTTGACTTAATTACTTCCTTAAGCTCTCTGAGCTCTTCTTCGCCGATATCTCTGTATAGAGGAAAAGGCTCTTTCCTAACAGGCTCTCCTCCATGAATTGCGAGTTTAGCCAACTGATCACCAATAGGTATATTGTGAATGAGTATTTAGCACTAAGCTGTAGGCAGTAGATTAGCTTAAATTAGGTTATTATAGTTTCATTCTCCGCTGCTACCTATAATACTGTTATAAATCTGTTTCCCCCAGAGAATATATGGATCTTCTTTTTAAAACAATGGGGCTCTCGCTTAAGTCTTCAGGTGTTATTTTTCTACGAGGTCTTCTACCGATTATGAGGTATATGTTCTCGTCTGAAGTTGACAGTAGATCTATGTTTTTAACAAAAAGCCATAAGATAGAAGCTATAGTAGAGATACTCCTGAAGTTTATTGGTAAAGTTACAGAGTATTCGTCCTTGAGCCTAATGAACCTCCTATAGTAGGATCCTGTTACGGGGTCGTATTTAATGTGAATAGATATCGCTAGGCTTTGAGGATTAGGATTTTCTACGATGAAGTCTTTATAGCCTCTCGTGAAGAGAACATGAGCTCTATCCATTTCTTCTACTATAATTACTCCGTCTTTCTCTAGGACTGTAGTAGCTGAAGCTAGTAACTTAATGAAGTCCCATGAATTGAAGTGAGCTAGGCTTCCTCCATATACTAAAACTATGTCAAATAGTTCAAGTTTATGAATACTCTTAGCGTCTTTAACTAATGCTTTAGCAGATACTCCCTCGCTTTTAGCAAACCTAAGAGAGGCTTTAACAGCTTCTTCTCTGATATCGACCATACTCAGCTCTACTTCAGTATTCTCTTGAATTACTTTGGCTAAAGCTACTCCTCCAATACCCTTGCCAGAACACAGATCTAGTATTTTGACAACATCTTTACTTAAGATTTCTTTAAACCAGGGATGTTTTAAGAGGAGCTTAAATCTTCTCAGAGCACTAGTGTATCTTTCTCTACCTTCTCTTGTCCAGGGATCGTCTTTCCAGCAAGCTATCCTATATGCTGTTTCTAAGTCTTTGCCGTAGTCTATGCTCATAAAGTAGTAATACATCTCATAATATTTAATTAACCCTATTGTCTTAAAGAAAACACTTGATTCTTAGTTCTCCACTTTCTCCACAGCTCACTCCACATTTCCTCATACTTTCTTTTAGCTAAAACTATAGCCCTACTATAGCCTTCAAATTCTTTATCAGATGTTACTAAAATACCATTATTTTTTTCAACATATTTTCTTACTACGAAATCTTTCCATTTCTCACCTACAAAGAGAACACTAAATCCAAGTAACCTAAATCTTTCCTCGTATTTCCTTCCAAATCCACAGACACAGTAGTCGAAAATTATGGGAGGCGGATTCGCGGACTTAAGTGACCCAGCAGATCTCCCAGCCGGACTATGTCTCTCTGAACACATCTCCGCCTCCGCCACTTAAATAGAGTAGTCTGCTTTAAAATACTTTACCTAGCATTAAAGAATCTAGCATTGCTGTCGGGCGATATGTTCCGCCAGAGTATTTGAAATATTAGATAAATATATGACTTCCTATATGATGCTGTGTGAAGATAACTGTTGATGAAGTTGTTGAGGACTTTAGAAGCATAAATATTCTGAAGAGTTTTAGAGGCTGTTAAGAGAATTGTTGAGCCTAGAGATATAGACTATATGGTTATACACCACATGGAGTCTGACCACAGCAGAGCGCTTCCAAAAGTGCTCGAAGAAAATAAGTACAAGGCTTCTTGATAGCGGTTTCAGCAGAACTATCTATTAAGAAAAAGATCCTAGGAATAATTTTAGCGGGACTCGACTCAGCTACAGTGACTTTCGCCATAGAGCGATCAGTCTCAATTCCCCTAAGAATAAAGCTCAGTTAACAGAAAACTAAATTTCTATACATAGGATTCCAGTAGTCTGTAAGTACTTTGCTATAAGCTGACTAAAAGAAGTTAAAGCAGTTTAACATTTATAACATTATTTCATTGTATTTTAAGGGCTATAAATATTTTAACATAAATTTTACGGAATCTTTATGTATATGGAATATAGCGTGATTTAGAGACTTTAGCTATACTCGGATAAACTCTCCAGTGAAATGCATTGAGACTAGGGATTTTTACATAAAACAACTACAAAATTCCTTAAAGAGAGATATTTTCTTAGAAACTCATATTTTCTTTTGTAGACAACAAACGCCTTGTCTCCACGTTATCAGCTAAGTATAGTTAAGAGCTATGTGGGAACCTGCTAGCAGTACTTAAGGAGGGTAATTAAGTACATAAGTACTAAAGGTATATAAGTACAAATACTAGTAATTAACATATGAGTGAAGTAATAAAGGCGGAAGTTAATAAAGCACTGGCGCTTAAATTTAGGAAAAAGGCTATGGAAATTTACGGTTATAGAAAGGGGGCTCTTAAATTAGCTCTAGAGGATATTATTAGCAGATTTGTATATGAGGGAGAAGCAAACTGGGGAGAGCTTCAAGGTAAGCTTAAAATTAAAAAGACTTCTGTAGAGCTTCAGCACGAAGCTTGGAGAAAAGTTGATTGATTATGTTACTTGTAGACACATGTATATTCCTTGAATTACTTTTAAATCAAAGCAGAGCTCAAGAGTGTAGAGAATTTCTTGATAAAATTGCTAGAGGAGAGTTAGAGGCTATAGTTACTACATTCACTATTCATGCGATTGAAGCTATTATTAATGAAGCCGACACAATTTTAAGTTTTTTAAGAAACATAATGGCATCTAAAGGACTATACGTATATATCACGACTATTTCAGATGAAATTGCAGCATCTATATTAATGGGTAAAATTAAAAGAGATTTCGATGACACATTACAGTATTATGTTGCAAAAAAGCTTGGAGTTGAGGCAATAGTAAGTTTTGATAAACATTTTTGCGGATTAGATATCCCCAGAAAAGAACCTCGAGATTACCTTTAATCGAAAGCATTTAAGTGCCTCATTCAACTTAAGTTATACTAGTACTGTAAGTCCGTTCTATTGACTTACCTGCTGTCATATGAGTTCAGCTATGAATTTCTATAGTAGTAAGTTATTTGAGAGACAATGGTCGCCTAAAACTTGACTGAGATGATCAATATTGTTCACTAAACTTAAATAGTAGTTGAGTGGGATAAATTTATGGTAGTAGAAATTTTAATAATCTTATTACTTCAATTACTTTTTTATTTTTCGCCAGTAATAGTGTTTGAAAAACACTTCTTTTTATGGTTAGTGCCTCCAGTAATAGCTGGCGTTGTTACTTCTTCTGCAAAGAGAGGTTTAGCAGCTTCACTTATAGCAACTATATGCTACATACTGATTACAGGCTCTATTGAAGGATTAAAGCGATTAAACTCTATTATAGGAGGCTTAGTATTTGGATTTATTTTCGGCTTCCCAATACTCTTAGTAATGAATATTGTGCCCTTACTAATAGCATATGGATTAAAGAAAATATTTATTAAAATATTTTCTAAGTGAGAGTCAGGCTATGTGAGTGAAAACTTTATTTTTACTAGAGTATAGAAGTAAGTGTTTTCACTATGGCTTAGTGAAGTAGAGGACTTAATCTTAAGGTAACCGTGATGGCAGATGGTTGGCGGGAGTCTTCGCTATGGTTTAAAGTTATTAAAGGAAATTCTTAGCCTTAGAGGCGAGATAAATATTATTGATATAGAAGAGCTTCCTGTAAACTCTATAATAGTCTCACCCTACTATGTTGGTACAGTAGCTCCTTCAGCTGAGAGGAGAAGACCTATTGAGATAAGTGATCTTAATAGGACTGCCTTCAAGGAACTTGAAAGGGGTTAAGTAAGCGTGTTTCAGCTGTAGTTGCATGCGAGCTCAGAGGCTCTGATACTGCTGTCGTGCTATATATTACGGCTAGAATGAACTTACCTGTTGTGAACGGAGACCTCTTGAGTAAAGCTGCCTCTAGAGATACATCAGTGTACAGCAAATATCTTCTATCCTATGTATCCTGCTATAATAGTTATTGAGTCGGGAAACATCGTTGTCGTTAAACAGTACATTGTTGTTTAATATAAAACTTTCACTTGGAAAAGAAATAAAATATTTAAGTATACAAGTAATACTTGAGTGGAAATATAGATGTCATGTTTTGATTTAGGCTCCATTTCCTCTTGCTCTTATGACCTATATTTTGATTTTAAGATGAAGGTATGCTGCAGTAAGTTTTTGCTTAATGGGGTTTAATGTAAATAATTTACATAGTTATTGAATTTACAAGTTATGTTAAGATAAAAGATTTTATTGGAGGGGAAGTTTGTTGAGAAAATTAGCTTTACTTATTGGCTAGAAAAATTAATTACTTTATTCTTCTTCTCCTGGGATTTCATCCCATGTAAGGATGCTGTGTGTGTATTCGTCGTTGTCTTTTATTCCTCTCTCTATTTCAGTTATGTGTGCGTGCTCTGCTCCAATCTCTTTGAGTATGTACTCTAGAGTTTTCTCGGGCTCAGACTTAGTTCCGCAGATGTAGACATCTATAGCTGCGTAGCCTTCCTCAGGCCAAGTATGTATTGATACATGAGACTCTGACACAACGACCATTCCGCTGACACCTGTAGGCGAAAACCTGTAGAAATGTACTGTTCGGATATCCATTTTCCCTATTTTAGCCGCCTTAAGTAGTATTTCTTTAAGTTTAGCTGGGTCTGCTAGAATCTTAGGGTCGCATCCCGATGCCTCAACAATATAGTGGTATCCTATAGTACTTACTTTACTCACAAACTAGTATTGCAGAACCCTGAGATATTGTTTCCGCTTGACTCAATGGCTTCAGAAAGTAGAATTTAAGTAAGATAAAAATCTTACTATTTGTGTGAAAAACAAGGCTTTCAAGCAAAGGACAAGTAGTTATCCCTGCAGAAGTCAGACTAAGGCTTGGATTGAAAAAGGGAGATGTTTTCTTAGTCAAAATAGAGAATAAGAAGATTATCCTTGAGCCACTTGCCCAGCCTCCTGAAGAAATATTCGTTGAAGCAGGCTCCGAGCTAACAGACAATATTCTACGCGAAGCTAAAGTGAGCTCAGATAAAGCAGAGAAACTATTGAGGGATCTCAGTGTCGAGTAAAGTTACACTAGATACCAGTGTAATAATAGAGTATGTAGATAGGAAAGGAGAACTACACAAGCAAGCCGAGCTAGTGATGAGTGCTATTAATTCAGGCAAGCTGACGGCTATAGTACCGCACGTAGTTTTAGCTGAAGTATTTTATGTGGCAAGCAGACTCTACAGAGAACTCGCATTAAAGAATCCTATTAGTAGAGCAGAGAAACTAGTTAAGTGGCTTAGCTACCATCCCTACATACAGATAGTAAGCGGGCTTTCCTTAGATCTTGAAGCAGGGAAAATTAAGTATAATTATAGAATAGCTTTAACAGACTGTTATGTCTTAGCTGCCTCGAAAATATATAATGCTACAGCATTATTTAAGAGGAGAGGAAAAGAATTATTATCGTTAGAAGGCAGTCTAAAAAGAGAGTATAAGGCAATTTTCCTAGAAGATTATAAGTGAAACTCATATATTTACTCCATTAAACTATATTAAGAGAAAGTGAGTACTAGTGAGAACCTATATGTAGTATTTACTATGGACTGTGAGCGTATAAGGAAGTATTCTCCCCCAGGAGGGCCTGAAACATGGGAGCTTAGCGAAAAAGCTATCAAAGGATACACGAGTGTGCTTACAGACTACGGGTATACTGGAACCTTATTTATAGTCCCGAATACAGCTGAGTACCATAGAGACCTATTCCTCGAGCTAAAGGACGAGGGATTCGAGCTAGGTATGCACTATCATCCGCAGAGTTTTCTCGACGGAAGGTACACTAAGTACTTAGGAGAATACTCTTACAGCGAACAATTAGAACAGCTGAGCTTAGCTGTCGACTACTGGAGTAGAGCACTAGGATTTAAGCCAGAAAGCTTTAGGCCAGGAAACTTTTCGGCAAACAAGTATACGTACTCTGTTTTAGTGAAACTCGGTTTTAGACAGGGGAGTGACTACCTCCCAAATAGAAATATTCCAAAGTACCATGCAGTCTGGATAAACGCGAATCCTTATCCACACCACGTGAAGGAAGGAGACTACTTAGAAGTACCTACTACAGCCGCTATATGGGAGCCAATTAAGAAAGGAGACCCAACGCATCTTAGGATAGAAGGCTACTCTGCAGAAAAACTATGCTGTCTAGTAGATCAGTGGGTTAAACATCTCATAGAGAAAAATATAGTAGTAAAAACAATCGTAGTACTTACACATAACTTCATAGACTACACAGACTCGGGAAACAAACATAGAGTAAAAATAGAAAAACTGATCAAATGTATTGAGAAAACAGCACGTGAAAACAACTTAAGTTTAGTGCCAATCACACTTGAAAAGCTACACAGAATACTAGATAATATTAAATGATTTTTAACAGTATTAATGTACATGTGCTATAAATAAGTAATGCTTATATTTTCATGTTACCTATTCTACGTGTATATGTCCTGGGGTTGCTTAATTGGTGGTAGTAGTGATGACTGGATTCATGATATACTACCTATTGATAATAGAGTGTATTTCTGTGGAGATACTCAGAGTTTTGATAGAGTAAAGA
>QMSB01000056.1 GCA_003650815.1 Thermoprotei archaeon
CATTTATTATGTAGACAATAGGTGATATATGTGGAGGAAAAGAAGCTGGCAATGATTTTGGGTGATGAAACTAGATTAAGAATACTCAAAATAATTTACGAAAGTGGCGAAGTAAGAGGAGCAGACCTCCCTAGACTCCTAGGAAAGCATAGGTCTACTATCTCCAGACATCTAAGCATCCTTTTGAAGTACTCCTTTATTAAAAGAGAGGTAAGGAATGGAGACTTCTACTATAGTCTTACAGATAGAGGAAAGGCGATAGTGAGCACACTAATTCAAACAGAGTTTAAGCCTATAATTGAAGTCCCTATCAAAAAGTACTCTACTAAAGAAGTAATTAAAGGAAGTAAGGTGTTAAAAGTGGTTGCTTTAGCAGTATCAATAGCCTTAGGAGCAATAGGTGTAGCAGGACTTTTTGTACCCGCAGAAGTACATGCTTTTTCAAGAATAGTGTGGCTTATTATATGGCTTTCAGCAGCAATATGCACCTACTACATTTCTAAGAAATTATTAAGGATATTTAGTTAAATGGTACATTTTCTCGACTTCCTCTAACACTAGACCTCTTAGATCTTCTTCAGGCTTCTCTACAGGCACTACCTTTAGCCCCTTTGTTTTCCTCATCATTGATAGACTTCTCTCGTATCTCCACCCTTTAACTAAATGGAAGACTACAACTCTATGTCCTCGGGAAGCTAAGTGACTTAAGTAGGGTAATGCCTCTACTAGATTCTGCCATCCACAGTCAGTTATCACTATTATGAAGCAGGGTTCCTCGACTATATCTACTAGCCTGCCTATCACACCTAAAGGAATAATTGTCATCTGTCCCTGCCTCAGAGATAAGAACACTTCCTTAATACTATTGTCTGCATTCCAGTCAGCGACAACATAGTTTGTAGAAAAGTTCACTACAGCTGTCTTTCCTCCTTTCCTTTTAGCGCTCAAGTATACTATATGAGCCGCAGTTGCAGCATCATCAAATACTGAAAGCATGCTCTTACTAGAGTCAAGTACTATGACAGCTGAAGGAGAATAGCCGCTAGCTATGCTCTGTCCGAAGGTACTAGGCTGTCTAATCCACTTAACAGCATTTACTTCAGGTATCAGCGGCCCTTCCTCAAAAGTAGCTTCAAGATCAAGCTCCTCTACCTCATCCTCTATTGTCCAGTCATCAGGATATCGAGCTACAGCCCAAACAGGTCTAACGCTACGACTCCTTTGAATGAACTCTATTAAAGCACGCTCGGCTTTCGCCTTATACCAGTAGCTACGCCAAATAGCGTCTTTAATTAGTTGTGAAGAAAGTTTACGTAAAGGCTTAGCCAGCGTTGTAGGGAGGTAGGGTTCTTCAAGTCCTTTTTGTTTTCCTGCAGGCTTTGCTGGAATTTTAGGCTTCTCCTCCAAAATCCTTCCTTTCCTAATTTTCTTTAAGTATTCTTTTACTTGCTGAAGCGCTTTCTCAGTATCAGTTCTCCTAGAAATGATGTACCTAAAGAACGCCTCAGCTTCCTTTTCATCCTTAATTTCACCTAGTGCAGTCATGATGTCTTCAAAACCTCTTCTAGAGAAGTCTTCTCTTAGAGGCATAAACTCTTTTCTTAAGAATTTTAATACCTTCTTTTTAGAAACCTCTTTAACGTTATAGTCGATTGCAGTTTTAAGTACTTTAGCCATTAGTCTTACTTTTTTATTCCAAGGAAGACTCGCTCGAGCTATTATCGCTAGCTGTCTTCCCAAGTCTTCAACAACGCCGCTTACTTTATGACTCTTTATCTCCGGAAAAAGTACTTTATACAGCGAGTATACTACTTGCTTTACTCCACGAGGCTTCGCCTCAAACCTATAATAGACATGCCTAGGTGTTCTGAAGAAAACATTTCTTAAATAAAAATAATCTACTTGAGCATCAGCGAAGATGTGCAAAGTGAAATAAGCCATATCCCAGTTATTTAGTTCTAAGTAAGCCGCCTTAAGAAGCTCTCTCATGGTCACGACGTCATATGGGCAGTAATGTGCATGTGCTAAAGCGTGACGAAAAGTAGATAAAAGCACCTCCTCGAAGTCTTCTCTCTCAAGCAGGTCTTTCGGAAGCTCTACTCTAAGACCTCTTCTCGAAATGCTTATTCTCAGACTATCGCCCACTACAACTTTATTTAAAAAGATGGGAGGAGCTAAGAGATCTCGGCGAGCCCTAACAAATATGCCGAGAACTCTGTCTCTGAGATTCTCCGTCACTTACAGCACCTCTATACCTAAATTATACTTTACGCTTTCTTCTGGGCGGATGAGTTTCTCAGAAATCCACTTTTCCTCAAGTTTAACAAGTTCTTCTGCAAAGACCAGGTCCTCTAGAGCTATTTCCTTCGCCTTAAGATAAAGTCCCCGATTAAACTTTTTAACTAATTCATTTAAGATATACCACTGTCTACGACTCTCTCTATCTCTCATTTTAACCTTTTCTTGCTCGATAATCTCCTTCAGGTCAAGTATAATGTTCTTTGTCCTAGTTAGTGTTATACGGTGCGGTAGAACCCATCTAAGCATTTCAAAGACATCTTCCTTAGAACAACTTCCTTCAAGCCAGATCTTCGCTTTCACTAAGTAAGACAAAACTATACCTGCTCTCTCGCTAGGCCCCTCCTTTATTTTACTACACACGTCTCTAATGAAGTGACATCCCTCACATAGAGCAAGAGGCTTAAGCTCAGATAGCTCTCTATTGCGAACACATACCTGAAGGTCTCTAACTAGAGTGTTAATAAGTCCTCTTAGCTCGATATCTATCTCTATTTCTTCAACCTCTTCCCTTATTTCCCTCAAATCTTCGGGTGAGAGCACCTGCGGCATTGTTTCGACGATCTCTCCCTTATATTTTTCAAGAATCTCCTGGAGAGCAAATTTTTCGCTTAGAGTAAGAGGCCTTAAGTAAACACATACGTCAAATCTATCGTAGAAAGGTGGCGGATGAATAAATGTGGTAGGGTCCTGCGGGTTTTCATTGGCTATCAATGTGTAATCTTCAACCTTTGCTCTATGACCGTACGCCCATACTTCGCCGAACTGGAGCATGTGGTATATGTTTGCAGTAGTGTAAGGATTTAGCCTATTAACTTCATCGAGCCCTTTCCCCTCCGACTTAACGAAAGCTGCCCAAACGACTTTTTCAACCCCCTCTTTCTCTAAAGACGGTAAATGCAGCCTACCCAGAACCTCACCTCTCTTAACTTCAGAAGCTCCCGAGATTACTACGAAACTAGAGCCATACATGCCCCTGAGCATTAAAAGCATCAGCGTAGACTTGCCAGAGCCTCGGGGAGCTCTTAAAAGTGTGGTTGCTCTATGGTGAAGCTGATTAAGCACTATGATTTTAAGAACACTATCACTGCAAATAAACCTACTTTTTACTTCTTCTTCAAGCTTTTTAACTAAATTTCTATAATACTTGCTCATATTTCACCATAGTACTAAAATTATTACAACTATAACACACATCATTAAAAGAGCGATAGACAAATACATAGTTCTCTTCTTGTACTTTAATATTTCTCTTTCAAGAAATTCCATGCGCTCCTTAATCTCATAAGCAGTACTCCTATCCAAGACTACGTAATCTCCCTTACCATCTAAGTAGTACATATCCAAAAAGTCTACTGCTCTATGCCTAGGAATCTCTCTATCAAACCATTTAATCTTGCCTCTCTCCATAACTACATCAGACTTCTTCGCTACTGTTTTAAGATATTCTATAAACGTGTTTGAAGCCATTCAATCCTTCAAGTGCTTATGTGTTACTTAAGTTTTTCCGATTATCATGAGGAGAAATTATGGAAAGAATCTCGGCAAGAAGTAGTTGACGAAGTAGCTTAAGTAGAATATAAATGTGACGAAGAGAAAAGCTTTAGCCTCACTCATTTTCTTATACACAGTCATTGTAGCTATTAGAAATCCTATCGTGAAGATCTGCGCCAACCTATAGCTAAAAGCGGCCACATACAAGAAGAACTCTCCATTTAAATAGCTTTTCGCCAACCCTATAGCTAAGACTGCAATGTAAATTGGTATAAAAGACGCTGAAGAAGCTGCATAAAATTCCGGGAGTGACGACTTATAACCAGTTAGCCGAGAAAGTAGGTCTAGAAGAACCGCGATAATTACCCAGCTAAAAATGCTCTTAATTATAGCAATTATTTTGTCATGAGGCGTTATGAAAACAGTGTTCTTTGACTCAAGAAGCACTATTTCTATTCCCCAAAGGGCTGAGGGTATAGCAGCTAAAATAATAGATACCATCACAGCTACACCTTCAAGTAGTGGTTGCTTATAAAGTGAAGTGAAAAGTTTAAGCGGAACTAAGTAGGGCTTAACATATTTATCAAATAGCTCCACAATCCGCGATTTCCGTCCAAAGACCTCTTTAACTAAATCTTTCTCTTTTTCAAAAATTCTGAACAGCTTCCTTCCATCCTCAGTTAGCCTATATTTTTTATCTTCAGTTTGCTCAATAACTCCTCTAAGGTTTTCTAAGTGGTAGTAAAGTGTTCCTGTGCTAACCTTTAAGTGCCTTTTCAGCTCTGTAAAGGTCTTCTCTCCCTCTCTACCTAGCACTTCAACTATCTGACGTCGAAGAGGATTACTAACAACCGTGTTCAGTAGTAGATAAGGGTCTTTATCACCGCTAGTCATAAGCATCACCGAGGACTATAGTCTGTAACTCAAGACCATTATTAGATTTACGCCTTCAGAAAATTTATATTTTGGGGCTTAAGAAGCTAAATAGCTAATGAGCGTTATTAGGGAATTTGATCCTTGGCGCAGTCCCTTATGCACATGTCCTCCAAAGTACTCTCTATCGCCTTACACTGGGTGTGGACACCATTGTCTCTATTGCTATGCTTCCTCTTATATAAAAGACTTCTATAGAGTCCGAGTTAAAAAGAATATTTTATCTAGATTAAAAAGAGATCTAAGAAAAATAGATAAGAGAAAAGTTATATCAATGTCTAATAGTTCAGATCCCTATACACCCCCTGAAGAACACCTCGGAGTAACGAGAAAGGTCTTAAAGACACTGATCTCTGCTGGATGTAAAGTCCTTATTGTAACTAAATCGGATTTAGTCCTAAGGGATTTAGATATAATTAGAAGGGGGAAGGTTAGTGTAAGCATAACAGTAACTACCCTTGATGAGAAATTAGCTAAGATCATAGAGCCTAGGGCGCCAGCTCCTTCTAGAAGGATTAAAGCTCTTGCAGAGCTTACAAGAAACAGCATACCAGTTTCAGCAAGAATAGACCCTATAATACCTTATATAAACGACTACGAGGAGTCTATAAAAAGACTAGTTTCAAGGCTTAGTGAAGCTGGTGTCTTACACGTAGTAACTTCAACATATAAAGCGAGACCAGATTCGCTAAAGAGACTTGAGTCAAGTTTTCTTAACTTAAAAAGCAAGCTCAAGACTTTATATAGAATTAGGGGAGAAAAACTATGCGGTTACTGGTATTTGAACCGTAGACTAAGAGAGGACATTATAAAAACTGTGAGGGATGTAGTTCTAGCTTACGGCATGACGTTTGCATCCTGTAGAGAGGGACTTAGTTATCTAAATACAGCGATATGCGATGGCTCTCACTTAATAGATTTGATAAAGGCACGCTAGACTTAAATCACCTTATGGAAATAATATAATTAGAGAATGTCAAGTAATCACATATTATTAATGCTTAAAAAAGAATTATATGGGCTTCTTCGAACTAAAGGAGAGCTTACTTTCAACGATCTAGAGAAGTGGATGAATGAAAAGGATATAGGATATCTCCTGCTCTATGCTATTGTAGAAGAGCTATCAAAAGAACCGGATATCGTACTCTCAGAAGAACGCATAATAATAGACTTTACGCCTGATCTCAGCTTTACTTTTCCTAGTAAAATATCAATTAAGAAACAAAAAGCAGTACTGAAAAAGACTAGAGAAGAGTCAAGAGAAATATTTCCCTTAAGACCACAAGTAAGATCTTTCTCAAAGCCCTCAAGAAGAAGAACTGAGAAAACTAAGAGACATAGAGTGCGAGGCAAAGTTATACCGTTACTGGAAATCGCTCGTCAGGAAGCAGAAGCTAAAAAGGAGCGTCCTAAGAAACCTTTAGCCAGAGAGGAGGCTGAAAAAGTCGAGGAGGCTAGGCAAGTAAAATTCGAAGAAACTAAACTAGGAAAAGCGGGTTACAGAGAAATTACAGTGGAAACATCAGTAAAAGAGCCAGAAAAGGTAATTAGTAGACCAGAACCCGAGACCATAGAAGAAGAAAGCGCAGAGAGAATACTTGATGAATTTGATGAAGACATGAAGAAGGCTATAGTTTATTTAAACCATTACTGGAGTGTCGGAACATTAAGATTTATGCAGGATCTTAAAAAGATAGGAGTAAAAGATCCTGATGAGTTAATGGTGAGATTGGCTGAAATGGGCTTTATAGAAGTAGTTCCAGAAGGAGTAATAAATGCCACTTCCAAACTGCCGAAAGTGAAGAGAAGGATAACATTAGCTGACCTATTTATGTCTACTTAGGCTGAGCTAGATTCTTTGGAGTATATATTGGTACTCTATGATTTAAATTAACGGGTACTATGATTCCCTCCGAAGAAAGTGTCTTTAGGATAGCTTTAGCTAAGCTAATCTTTATGTTCAGCTTTGTTGCAAGAGAATATGGAGTTATACACTTCATTTTACGTACTTCGCTTTCCGCTAACTTTATTAAATCAGGGTTAACTAGGGGAATTATCTTGGGTAGAGTGATGGCCGTTGTGGTAGCTTTAGTTCTTTTCTTTTTCTTAGACTTTTTAGCTGATTCTTCTCTTAACTTACCTAGCCTTTTTTCAAGCTGAGATAGAGTAGGTTTCTTTTTCCCGCCCATGCTGTCTCCCTCTATTTATCCTCTATAGTCTGATATTTTAAGTTTACTTGAAGAATAGAGCTAGT
The DNA here is from genome assembly GCA_003650815.1 of Thermoprotei archaeon. GTDB lineage: Archaea > Thermoproteota > Thermoprotei > Thermofilales > B15-G2 > B15-G2. The sequence continues at coordinate 6,980 of QMSB01000056.1, forward strand.
AATGCTGCTATAGTTGATAAAACAAACAGCATTACAAGTAGTAGTGCAGCTAAAGATTTCTTTTTAGCCATAGTTAAAAGTTTAGAAGTAGGATATATTAACGTTCTTTTACTAATATTCTCGAGACTATGGATGTGTTTGAAGCTATTAAAGGAAGGAGAAGTATTAGAGCCTATCGCTCTGATCCAGTAAGAGAAGAAGACCTTAGAAAAATACTCGAGGCTGCTATAAGAGCTCCTTCTGCTGGAAACTTACAACCGTGGGTATTCATAGTAGTAAAAGATCCTTCCATTAAGAGAGAGCTCTGCTTAGCCGCTCTCGGTCAGAGCTTTATTGAAGAAGCACCAGTAGTAATTGTGGTCTGCGCAGATACATCGCGCACAGGACTTTACTATGGTAGCCGTGGAGTAAACTTGTACTGTATTCAAGACACGGCGGCTGCCATACAAAATATGCTTTTAGCAGCATATGCTCTAGGATACGGCACTTGCTGGGTAGGAGCTTTCCACGAGAATCAGGTCTCTAAGACGTTAGATTTACCGCGTGATATTAGACCCGTAGCAATAATTACTCTCGGACTACCTGCAGAAAGTCCTCCTCTTCGCCCTAGAAGGCCTCTCGAAGAGGTAGTCCATTTAAATAGGTATGGTTTTAAGTATTTTAGTGAGAGGTAATGGTTAAAAAAATTAAAGTAAGGCTATACGTAGACTCCTTAGACTCTCCTATCGTAAAGACTTTCCGTGAAGCAGTAGATGTTTTCACATACGTCTATGGAGAAGAGGCCATAGAAGCAGACATAGCTCTATCTCTCTCTAGGATAGATTTACCTGTAGTAACTATAAATGGAATAGAGGTAGTTAAGAGCAAAATTCCGAGAGTAGATGAGCTGGTCAGTGTGTTCATAGACTTTTACCATAGAGTTCCTGAAATACCTGAGAAAGAGAAAAAATTGGAGAAAGAAGTAGTTAAAACTAAGCCTAAGCCTCCTGTGAAGAAAGTAGTTAAAGAGAAGGAGGTTCCTAAGCCTCCTCCAGTAAAGAAGCCTCCTACACCAGAGAAAAAGCCTACTACTAAGCCTCCCGCTAAAATAAAGAAGCCTACAGTAAAGAAGAAGCCAGCTCCTAAGCCTAAACGTAGAGGGCCTCCGGTCTTATTAGTTATAGGAAAGGAAGACGCAGACTATAGAATCCTATGCCTGAACACTAGAAGCGCTGTAAATGCTCTAAAAATACTCTATAATACTGAAGTAAAGGTAGTAGAAGTTAACGTAGATTCAGAAAGAGGACAGAGGATCTCGAAGAAATTAGGTTTAAAAAAGTATCCATCACTTGTTCTCGGCAAAAAGGTACTTTATGAAGGAACAGTTCCTTCATCTGAGAAAATACTTGAAACACTAAAAAGTATACTAGTAGCCCCTAAGCTAGTTAAGAGGCCTGAGAAGTTGGAAAAGAAAGCTATTGCAGTACCTTTAGTCTTCGGCATAGCAGCCTTTATTTCACTTCTCCTCATGAGTACTCTCATAACACCTTTTCTAGTGAGCTTCTTCATGCTAGCAAAGAGCATAGTGTTTATGGCTGGTTTTGAAGCAGAGATTACAGGTAAGGCTCTAGTAGTAGATGGAGCAGAAATACCTTTCAGCTATTCTTATGCACTTATACCTACGATAGTTGCCGCTCTGATAATCTATATGCTGACTCCAAGAATGGAGAGTAAAGATAAAGTGCTGTTTTCAGCGATTATTGTAATTATTATAGTCCTATTAGACGTCTTAAAGATAACTTTAATAGCATTTACGGCAGCTTTAGAAGGAGTTCCTCCTAGCTCTCTTGCAGAATACTGTCAATACACTTACTTACCACTAACACTAGTCCTCTGGTATTTCTCAGCAATACGGTCTAAATAGATTCTTTTATAAGGATTCTCGCTGGTATACCATTAAAAGTCTCGACTAATAGTGAGAATCCTTCTATACCTCCAGTAGTTCTAGCCAAGTACTCTATTATTTTTCTAACCTTACTAAGCGAATTCAGTTTATCGTTAAGAGATCGCAGAACCTCTTCTATGACTGTAAGTTCATCAATAGCTCTAGCGCCTACTACTACTTTAAGCCCTGCTATATCGATTTCATTTATTGCTGGAGACTTAGAGCCTATAATTTTACTAAATACTTCGTCTAAGCGTTTTAATTTTTCTGCTTTTATTTTTAGTTCTTTATATCTATCCGATAAACTCTCTATCTGCTTTTTAGTTTCAGATATTTCTTCATCGATGTAGGTTAATAGCTCTTCAAAACTATTAAAGGCAAGCATACTATAAGACATATCTGTGTTTAGTACAGGTATGGTGATATAAATCTATTTCTTAATATTTAGCAGCTATTTACTAATAGTACTTTAAGCTTATAAACTAGACAGAGTTAAGTGACTAGAGATAATGAGCGTTAGCTCAATACTTACGGAAGCTCTCTTTAAACTACTGAGAGTTTTAGGCGTGTACAAGGTCTATGAGAAAGTCCTACTAAAACAAATAAAGTCAAGAAGTCTGCCCTCACATATAGCTTTCATTTTAGACGGCAATAGGAGATGGGCTAGAGAAAGAGGGCTCCCGCCGTGGTATGGTCACGAGCAGGGGGCGCGTAAAGCCGAAGATGTTCTCCGATGGTGCTTAGAGCTTGGAATAAAAACTGTTAGCCTTTACGTACTATCAACAGAGAACCTTAAGAGATCTCCAGAAGAAGTTTCCCACATACTTACACTAGCAGAAAAATATATGGAGAAAGCTCTCAACGAAGAGCTTTTTGATAAGTATAAAGTTAAAGTAAAGGCTTTAGGTAAGATAGACTTATTACCAATAACTTTACGAAAGAAAATAAAAGCTCTAGAAGAAAAAACTTCAAACTACGATAAACATTACTTAAATATATGCATAGCATACGGCGGCAGAAGTGAGATAGTAGACGCAGTAAAGAGAATATGTGCAGACGTTATTAAAGGAAAACTAAAGCTGGAAGATATAGACGAAGATGTCGTGAAAAGGTATCTGTATACTTCACACCTACCAAACCCCGAGCCAGATTTAGTGATAAGAACTAGTGGTGAAGCTAGGATAAGCAATTTCCTGCTTTACCAAATAGCCTACAGTGAACTACTGTTTCTCGACGTTTATTGGCCAGATTTCAGGAAAATAGATTTGCTTAGAGCTATTAGAATTTACCAGAAGAGGAGCAGAAGATTTGGAAGATAGTTATTTCCTAGTAATGCTTTTAAGTGTCGTCATATATTCTCTCAACACCTTAATAGCTGTATTATATTCGTGAATTGAAGTATTCTTGCCGTAGAGGACTACTACTCCCCTATACTCGTACTTATTTAAGAGTCTTATTAATTTAAACAGATTGCTCTTATTTCTTCTATAAACAACATAAGGTATTCGAAGAAGCTTTATGTATCCCATATTTTCCATTACTTCACTTATGGTTCTCTTTTTCTCTGAAACTCTATTTATATCAAATGATATTCCACAATTAAAGAATACTTCCTCATTTAAGAAAGTCAGAGCTTCCCTCATATTTTTAAACACTCTATTAGAA
>QMSB01000057.1 GCA_003650815.1 Thermoprotei archaeon
ATAAAACATATTGCTGATATAGCGGAGAATAAATAAATAAAATAAGTAAGAGAACAGAACTAATACTTCATTGTTATTCTTTTTCTATTGCTGTCGAATAGGTGTATTTTTCTTACTGTGATGTTTGCTTGGTTTTGTTCGGATGGGTTTTTGTCTATGAGTGTTTTAAGTGAGATGTTGTGGCTGGTGAGGTTTACTCTACTGTATTTTTGTGTTTCTAGGTATTCTATTATTCTGATTTTGCCTTGTATGTTTGATTGCTGTTTTAGTGGCTACTGTTTATCTGGTCTTATTTCGATGTAGACTGTTTTGTTTTCTAGAGGGATTAGTTCTGTTAGTCTTAGTGCTTTTTGTGAAGGAGTGGTTTTACTTGAAGTAGATTGGTATTGTGAGTGGTTATGTCGGGAAGAAATATCGTTGAAGTGGCTAAGAGCTTATTGTAGAGAGGTGTCTATTAGAGGTACTGAGATTTTCTACGATACGCGGTATTTAGTGAAGCTTGTGCCTGGGTATCCACTGGGTTTTGCTGAGGTTCCTAGTAGAGTGAAAGTGTTTTGAGAGCTGATCTGAGCTGAAGTGTTAGATATTTAGTAGCTTTTGCTCTTAGTGATATGATATGAGTAGCATTTGTGGGCGTGTTGTAGGTGAGTTTACTGCTAAGAATGGTGCTAGAGTAGTTGTTAGGTATGTTAGGTGGGAGGATATTTGTGATTACTATGAGTTGTGGAAGTCTTTAGCTAGAGACAAAGAGGTAGTCAAATACCTGGGAGTCGTGGAGGAGATTGATTTCAGTACTTGTGTGGATAGGTTTTCTCGAATCGTAGCTAGTGTGGAGAAGGGTAAGGAGATTCGGTTAGTAGCTGAGGTTGATGGGAAGGTTGTGGGCTATGTTTCTATTAAGATAGAGGGTGGGAGTTTTAGGCATAGGGGTTGGCTCGGCATTATTATTAGAAGGGAGTATAGGGATCTGGGTATTGGTACTAGGCTTCTTGAAGCAGTAGTAAGGGAGGCTAAGAGAATGGGGTTGAAGTTGATTCTGCTAGAGACTTCTAGTCTTAATAGTAGGGCTATTCATGTTTTTAGGAAAGTTGGTTTCAGAGAAATAGGCGTAGTTCCTGGAGGACTCTGTATTGATAATAGGTGTGTTGACACGCTTTTTATGGTGTTGAGGCTAGATTTTAGTGAGCTGTAGTAGTTATTTTATAAGTGTTTGAGTGTAGGAGTAGAGCTTACTGTTGTTTGAGTGTGAGGCATGCGTGTTTTACTACGGGGTCTGGTATTTTATATTTATTGTTTTCTTTAGTTAAGTACCCGTATTTTACTAAGTTTTTGAGGAGGTTGGAGAATCTTTTGTCTGATATGGGGCCTGTTTTGATTACTGTGTATGCTTTTATGTCACTCCACGTGGATATTCCTTGGGCTACAGCTTTTAGTATTACTGTGTATCTTTTTCTCGAGGGGGTGATGATTTTTTCGAGTTCGCTTAAGACTAGTTTTGATCCTTCTTCGAATAAGTTGTTGATTGCTTTTCCGTGGGATAGTTTTCTGACTGCTCTGTAGTATCCGTAGTAGGTTAGCCAGCCGACGATTCCATCAAAGGTGTTTACTGTGTCTTCGAGCTCGCTGTTTTTAATACTTGTTTTTAGTTCTGAGAAGCCCTTTTTAAGAAAATCTATGCTTTGTTCTCTTGAAAATCTTTTAACAAGAATTTCTCTTCTATATCTGCCGAATAAAGGTGCTTTTGGATTATCTACTTTAAGGAAGTCTCTCAGTAGACCAACTTCGCTTCCAGTAACGATAATAGTGATGTTCGGTAAGTTATCTACAGACCACGCTATAATACCATCGTATTTGACTCCGCCGCCGAACCTTAGGTACTGAGCTTCGTCAAATGCTAGCACAAATCTCTTTTTGTGTTTTCCACACCAGTCATCTATTTTGCTAAGGAACTCTGTGAAAGACATGCGTGTAGCTAGTGTGGGCTCTACTTCGACTCCGATTTCAGTTATATGTATGCCTTTAATTCGACTTAAGAAGTCTTTCACTTTGAAGCCTATCTTCTCAAAGAAACTCATGTTTTTTAAGAAGAATCCTACAATACTCCTGTATAACATTTCTCTTGCTATAGAGCCGTGCTCGAAGTACAATCCCTTTACATCTACTATTGCGTGAGGAAGTTTAGCTTCTTTTAACGCGACTCTTAAAATACTGCTTTTCCCTACTCTCCTTATTCCATAGATTACTATGAGTCTTTCATTAAGCTTTAAGGCATCAAAGATTTCGTTTAACTCGTATTCTCTATTGTATAAGTCTTTTTTGTATTCTTTCGGATTTATGTCAAATAACACTAGCTCCCCCGCTAGTTACTATCTCCCCCGACAGTAATAAGCTTACTTCCTGTTCTACGGCACGCTGATATTTTTATTGCTTTAAGAGTAGTGTTGATTGATGTTTACTGTAAGTAATGTTGAGTTTCCCGTAGATATTGTTTGAGTGTAGCTGATATTTTTAGTATTTTGATTAGTAGAGTTGTTCTGAGTTTTGATTTTCCCTCGTATTTTCCTTGGTAGGCTAGGTGTTCTTGTCCTAGGTCGTAGCATGTGAGTCCTTGTGTTGTTACTATTAGTCCTGGTAAGCCTATTCTCTTGAAGTCTTCGAAGTGTTTTTCATAGAATGCTTCACAGCAGCTTCCTATCCAGGCTTTTTCTCCTCTGTTTTTGAGTTTTGTTAGTGTTTTTTCGAGGTGTTCGTAGCTGGTGATTGTTATTGGTTTAAATTCTAGTTTTTCTGCCGTATTGTATATTTCTGTGAATTCACAGAGCCCGCATTTAGCGCATTCTTCGCTGTATCTTAGGCTACAGTTTAGTGGTTTAGCACAGTAGGGTAGTAGGAGGTAGTTTGCTTTACTTAGAGTGTATTCCGCTGGCTCTAGTACTTCTATTATCTGGTCTGCTTCGTCTTCTGTTAGCCCTAGTTCTATTAAGTGTATTTTACTTGCTGCCTCATAGACTACTTTAGCTATGTCTTCTGGCTTTACTCCGGGGACTACTGCACTTGTTTCTTCGAATACTTTGGCTACTGTTTCTGATATTTCGCTGTAGTCTAGTGGAATATGTTTTAGTCTGCTTTCGAACTCATATACTAGGTTTCTGGGGAAGGCGAAGAAGTCTCCTGTTATGTAGGTGTACTGAATGACTTTTTCTCGGACACTTACTGCGGCTCTTATTAGTCCTCCTTTGACTTTAATACTTGCATGAAATATTCCTTTCTTAGGTACTTTAACTAAGTATATCCACTGATCTGACTCGAAGTATGGGAGTCTCTCCTGTAGAAGTTTTTTCTCGTATTCTGTTAACTCGCCTTCTCGTGCTTCTATTTTAAAGTGTCTACACATTTCTTCTAGGATGAGTTTTTTGACTTGATTTAGATCTGGGATATAGCCTAGCTCCCATTTTAGTGTAGTTACTCTCTCTTTGAGAGATTCTACTTCTTTATCACTTAGCTTTTTGACAGGTATTTTGAGGCATTTGAGCATTTCTCGTATATCTAGGTCTGTGAGCAGTGTTCCTTGGAATAAGAAGGAGTCTCCGTGATTAGTGCCTCCTGTTCCTGATATTTTTCTCCCGTTTATTTCGATATCGTTTTTAGGCCTAAATTTAGCGTTTAAGCCTAGTCGCCTTAACGCGGAAACGACGGGTCTACATACATACTCGTAGAGTTTTTCTATGTTCTTTGGAAAAGGATCTGTCCACTTAGCTATTACCTCCCATCCTAAGTGAAGTGGATGAAAGTATATAGCTCCGCCTCCAGTAATTCTCCTATTTATTTCAATGCCTTTACTTAAGCAATAGTCGAGTCTCACCTCCTGTTCTATATCTTGATGATAACCCACAAGCACGCAGGGTTTAGAGAATCTAAGAAACCTTATTGTGTTTGGAGCATTATTCTCAGCTACTGCTCTTAAAATTATTTCATCTAGCGCCATGTTTTCTGCAGCTGAGCGCAAACCTGTATCTACTATTCTCCAAGAGTGACTAGACACCACAGGTATACTTTAAAGGATAAATTTAACATTACTGAATATTGTATTGCAGCTAATCTACTAATACTTAGTTATATTTAATTCAATTATAGTAAGTAATGTTATTAACTAAATATTTAATACTTTAGTTTTTCATTAACAATCCTTCTTATAGGCCTTTATAAAGTCTTTTCTACTTATCTTTGCTAATTTAAGTATTCCGAGCAAAGTGCCTCTTTTTATCTCTTTATGAAGTGGAACTACTGTGACTATTTTTGATTTTCCCTGTATTTTACTAAACGACATGGCTTCCTTTCTGTCTTTTATATATAAATCCAAACTTCTTTATCAGTAGTTTAATTACTTCTTGTCCTGATAGGAGCGGCAATTTTGACATCAAGTACACCTAGATACTCGTAGTTTACTTTAGTGAGATCCTTTACAGCCTCAGGTTTTTCTTCAAGATAAAGTTCGAGAGCTTCCTTAAGATTTTTTAAAGCCTCTTCAAGAGTCTTTCCCTGAGTTGTCACCCCTGTAATTACTTCACGTATAACATACATATCTTCTTCACGCCAAACAGTAGCCTTAACTTCAATAATCTCATAGTTTTCAGCCATAAGTTTCTCCAAGATAGTCATTACTAAGCAGCAGATATATTACTATTGTTTTATCAATGGTCTCGCATAAGATAATATGTAGAAGGTGTAGGGCTCTTAATGCTATTTATTACTTATCTTAGCTATAGTTAAGTAGTGTTATGTACTAGGAGTCAGCCTCTAGCGCTATATTTGCTTACTGAAAGTGTGGCTAAGAAAACTGGTATTTGGTTTTTATCTAAAACATATGTTTTAATAGGTCTGCGCCTCAGCTTAGGTTTTCTAGTCCACTTTACTTCAAATCCTAGAGGCTTTTTATCGAGTACTACTATGTCTACTTCAGTCTTATTCTTCCAGTAGTAGATCGGCTTCACTCTAGCTAAGTGAGCTGCTATAGTCGCTTCTACAACTGTTGCTTCATCTACCTCTACTTTCGTATAGGAAGAAAATATTTGATATAGGAATGGGTCGATGAAAACTATTTTCTTTGCTTTTCTATAGTCTATTTGCCCACTAGGTGAAGTCCAGTAAAGCACTTCTAGTACTAAAAGATTCTCTAGAAGCTCAATGTACTCTCTGACAGTGTGAGGTGATGAAATAGAAGTACTCTTAGATATTGTGTGCCAGCTAACTGGAACTGTTCCAGCTTCAAGTAGGTAAGATATTATTTCCTTCATGTAGTTCTCGCTCTTTCCTGCCTTAATCCAATCCGCCTTAAGCCAATCCAAGTAAGTTTTATACGAGATGTGCGTCACTTTACCTCTTTCAAAATACTCTTTAATAGGAACCGGGAAACCTCCTGTCTCAAGGTATTTCTCGAAGAAAATGTTTATAGTTTTTGAGAATACTGTGTTAGCTTTCATTTTCTTCATTAATTTATTTAAATCATCTACTTCTGCTCCCTGAACTTCTAGTTTACTGAAATTCAACAAATATTCACGAAAAGATAGAGGCATCATGTAAATATCTTTCCCAAATCCCCTCCTTCCAGGAAAACGCTCCTTACCTGCTACTAGCTCTAAACTAGCAGAACCAGTTACTACAATAACATCTTTAGAGAAAAGACCCCTATCTATACGCGACTTAAGAGCCCTATACCACTCATCTACGAAAGTTACTTCATCTAAAAAGATAATAGAGCTCTTTACTCCCCACTCCTTTCTAGCAGACAAGTAGTTGTCTAACACTTCTCCCAGCTCCCTATAATCTAAAAGCTCGTCACATGAATAGTAGAAAATTGAGCGAGGATCCCTTGTCTTCAGCAAATTATGGATTATTATTTTAAGCGTAGTAGTCTTCCCTACCTGCCTAGGACCTATAAAAAAATGAAGCGCATAAGGCTTAAAAGAAAACTCTCCTATAACACTTGGAACCCACTTTACCTTAGACTCAACCCACTTCTCATAAAAGGGATCAGATTCGTTTAACCACCATGGATTATATTCTTCCACATGCAGTAATACTGCAAACTGCTTATATATTTGTTTGCAATATTACTGCAAACTAATGAGCTCGGAGATTCTGTTTCAAAAGCTAAATAACTGAGTTTAGACTTTTTATTCTAAGCTAATGGAAAGTATTGCGTATGTATTCTCTGAGCTTACCTATATCTACTCTTAGCCATGCTGGAAGAAGATGCCATACGCACATATTGCTGTAGTAGTTGCTTCCCCAAACAGGTTTTCCTGTTTCCCTATCGTAGCTAAAGTGTATGTTCCACGGCGATTTTTGGTAATAAATAATATTTTCATAAGCTTTTCTCGCTGCCTCCAGACCTTCGTCACGCAAACCGACGTAAAGACATGTTGCAGCATAGTTCATTACTTCGCCGAAAATAACAGTTTCTGAGTGAGGTCCTGGTTCGGGAGTACCGTCGGGTCTTACTCCACTTACAGCGCCGAATTTTGTTGCTCTGACATTTAGGCGGAAAATAGCTTGTAGAGTACTTACTATGTGTTCTCTTGGAAACATATCACCTAGTCCTAGGAGATAAGCGTAAAGTTGACCCATAAGCTGATTACAGAGACAAACTTCGGAAATTTTCCCTGTTTCTGGCTCATTGTAAAGCCTATAGTAAGTGCCGTTCCAGAGTTTGCGTTCGTAGTTTTCTCTTCCTTTATCAAACCATGCTCTACACTCAGCACTGAACTTCTCGTCGCCTATGATTTTTGCCATCTCCTCAGCTGCTCTTAGCGCAGTTAGCCATATGCCCGCTACGTAGGCTGACGTACCGTAAAAACGCCACTGATCATAATACTGCATAGAAACTTCGTTCACGAGATAGTCGCCGTCAGTATCTAAGCTCTGAGCATAACGTATAGCTTTCTTGACATGCGGGTAAAGATCTTCTAGAAACTTTTCGTCTCCTGTAAATAAGTAGTCGCGGTAAACCATGAGCACGAACTCTGAAGAATCAAGTGACTTCTGTGTCTCATAGTAAGGTTTATCGAAAAACTCGGGTTTCCCGAAAGCAAAGGGTATTGCACCGTCTTCACGCTGCAGAAACGCGAAGTGACGTATCACTTTTAGCTCGAGTTCTGGAAAGAAGAGTAATATGGGAAGCGAGCCGTTGAAACGGCAAACTATAGTCTCTGTAATAGGACAGCCTGTAAACGACTCACTATGAGCAAACTTTCCATCCTTTATCCACAGAGTATTTTTAGCTAAAGAGTAGAGGCTATTCAATAGAGCGTCTTCAAGCCATTCAGGCAGCTTGAAAGCCTTTACTCCTCTGTGCAAAGCACTGGTCTGCTCATAAAGGTTTCTGAATTTTCGCAAAGCATAAACTGCTACTTCCTTCGAATCGTTAAACCAGTTAGCATACATTCTGCCTATAAACTTGCCCTCCGAATCCCTCAAATCAGGGAAAAACCAGCTGAGAGCAAACACTGTATCTTTTTCTTCAAAAGGAGTTATCGTAAATCTCAGCACAAGAGCTCTCGCAATATCCTCTCCTAAAGAACCCTTAAACTCAGCAAACTTACCGTCTTCAGCAAAATCGTCCCAGAAAAGCTTCACATCACTCTTAGTCCAAGGAGGCGACACCTCCACTTCAATTCCTTTCTCTATCGTAGAAGCTATAGTATAGTTACCCTGCTCCACCTCTAAAGTAACTCCTTTAACTCCCTCTTCTTCAAACACTTTTGACCCTAGACTAGAGCCTTCCCAGGAGAAAAGAACAGCTACAGTCAATGGCTCTGAGACCTTACTCCGAGCAACTAGCTTAAATAGTGCTACAGGCAGACCCGAGTGCTTAGAGTCTCCTGAAACAAAGGGAGAGAAAGCAGTAAGACGTAGGTCTACTGGAAGCTCGTCATCAATATAGCGAATATTAGCAAAGGGAAATAGACCCGAATACTTCAAGTACTTAACGGCAGGAAGACCAAGAGGCGCTGGATTCTCAAGTACTTTCGCCACTTTACACTCAGCACTGGATGTAAAAATCGCTAGAAAAGAGCGCTCAGGCCTCAAGATAGGTGAACGCGGATTACCCATTGTTACTATTTCTTGAAAAGCACCATCACTCCCCAACGTTATATAGCCCGTCCCTAAGCCTCCCAGAGGCACCCCGCTCTTAGCTTCTCCCAAACCATACTCCACAGGAAACTCTTCACAGCCCATAGTAGAGTAGCCTCCATCAACTATATTACAATTGCCACATAGTATTTACAGAATACTACGAGTGAACACGCGAACAACCTTACAGTAGAGCTACGTACCCCGCATAGCTTGAGCAGTGAACTTATTATAGTCTACTCTTTTTCTAGACTAGAGCCGATGTACGATGTAGTAGTAGTGGGATGCGGGCCTGCTGGAGCAATGGCTGTTAAGCGTTGCGCTGAACTAGGCTTAAAGGTACTAGGACTAGAGAAGTATCCCTTACCTAGACACAAGCCTTGTGCTGGAGTACTCTACCCCAGAGTCCTCGAAGACTTCAACATAGACGAGAAAACAGTAGCCTCTCAAGTAATCGGAGTAAAAATAGTCGCGCCTAACGAAACATACGCTACAGTAGAGTTCCCTGAGCCAGGAGCAGTAGTCTACAGAAAGAAATTCGACTACACTTTAGTCAAAAAAGCAGTTAAAGCAGGCGGAATAGTCTCAGACAACTCTAAAGTACTAGCCGTACACCAATCAAAAAACATCTGCAGAGTCCTTCTAGAGAACAAAATCATTGAAGCCAAATATGTTATAGCGGCAGATGGAGTGTACTCTATAGTAGCAAGAAGCACTGGAAAACCCTGGAGCAAAGAAAACCTCGCAATAACAATACAAGCATACCTCAAAGTCTCGCCTAAAGACAAGAAAACCATAGGCAAATACTTCGAAGTACACTACAATGCCTCAACAACACCTGGAGGCTGGACATGGATAGCTGAAAGAGAAAAAGACATAGTAGTAGGCTTAGGCTACCCACTAAAATATCTGAAAACAGGAAAAGAACTCAAAGAAAAACTACAAGCATTCATCGAGAAAAGATTCGAAGAAAAACAGATAATCAAACTAGAAACATACATGCTACCAATAACAGGTCCCAAAAACCCAGAAGACCTAACAGTAGGAAACATAGTTTTCACAGGAGACGCCGGAGGCTTCATTAGAAGCGACACAGGCGAAGGAATATACTACGCCATGCACTCCGGGCTAGCAGCCGCCGAAACAATACACGAAGCCATAAACACAAAAACACTACTTAAAGAAACATATTTAGCTAAAATAGAGGACCATGGACTCAAACACCTATACCAGCAAACAGAACTAAAAACAATACTACTAGACAACAATAAAATAGAAAAATATGTCAAAAAATTACAAAAACTTTCAAAAAGATTCAAATAAATAATCACTCATAGAACTACTAATTTTTCAAGCAATCTACTATTCTAAACAACTAGGTGTACTTTTATATTTAATTTAGTAGCTACCTCTGCCTGCTTTTCATCACTTGTAAGCAGTTCCCCGAGCTTCCGAGTCTGAGCTAAGTAAAGTGAATCATACAAAGTTACCCCCTCCCTTAACGCTATTCGTAAAGCCTCCTCAATGTAATCACTCTCTGACTCTAAAACAATTACCCCTACTTTTAAAAGTCTCAAAAAGCTTGGTAAAGCTTCACAGCCTCATCAACAGCTATAATCTTCCTCAAATAACAGTGCTTCCAAATAGCATTACCTACCTCCTTCACAACATGATCTATAGAATACAGCGGCCTCATCTTCCTAACATACGCACCCACAACATCCCACTTCTCTTCATGAAGAACATACTTCACTAACGCCGAAGCATCAACCACTATCACGATCTCCCCTCACATACCTAACCGCAGTCCCCTTAGCACACAACGGGATCCTCTCTATAATCTCCTCAAGCTCTTCTATCGCTCTCTTCTGCTCATACTCCCTAACACGACTCTCAATAAATCTCCTCAATTCCTCATCCCAATCTATATACCCACGAAGACTATCCATCTTCCTCTTCAAATCCCTAGGCACACGAAAAGAAACCACAACACTCATACACAAACACCACACCATAATAACACACCACATATTTAACTCTAACTAAACACACAAACATCTTACAAATAACAGCTCATCTGAATATCATGCAACCACAATTCTCATATTCACACGAACTACTAGAGTCATAGTTAAATTAATAAATTAAACGCTCAGCTAACAAAACATCATCAATAAAATACTGATCGTCTTCAATAAAATAAATCTAAAGCTAATATATAGTTCTGATCTAGTATATTATTAGAAAAGTATTAAAAGCACTATTTCTTATATTAAGTTACAGGTAGTAAACTATTAAATAGAACATCAATCTTTGCTATATCACATGTATATGTTCTTCTTTAGCTTTCTTTATTTCAAGAGCATATGAAGTTAGAGCTTTTTTATTGAAGAGTAC
>QMSB01000058.1 GCA_003650815.1 Thermoprotei archaeon
GTATTTTCCTTCGCCTCGCAAGCTTCTAGACTCTGCTCTCAGGCTAGTTTATGCTTGAGCATGTTTCTACAACTATGCTAGAGTGCACTTGAGTTTTGGTGAGCCTCCACGCCCAATACCTGGAAGCACTGAACTAGAAAGACTAAAAGCATTAGTAACAAGAGACGATTAAGTTGTCAGCACCCTCATATGCAGAGAAAAACTTATATGTACTGATAGAATACACGTGTGAGTATTATGCCAAGAATAAGGAAGTGTTCCTTCTGTGGTAGAGAGATTCCGCCGGGTACAGGAATGATGTATGTCAAGACAGACGGCACAATATACTATTTTTGTTCAAGAAAATGCAGGGTCAGTATGCTTCATTTCGGCAGAAATCCATTGAAATATAAGTGGACTGAAAAATATAGGTCCGCGAAGAAGGTCAGAACTAGTTAAGAAAATTTATTAACCATATAGTCTAAGACTACTAGGGGTTCTTAAGTGTCTTATTATTATAGATCCCCTATAGTCGTAGTGTTAGGTCATGTAGATGTAGGGAAAACAGCGCTCTTAGATAAAATTCGAGGAACAGCTGTTGCTTTAAAAGAGCCTGGCACGATGACTCAGCATATAGGAGCGTCTTTTTTGCCGTGGAGAATACTAGAAAAAATGTGTAGCCCCTTAGTCAAAGCGGTTAGAGCAAAAGTACGTATTCCAGGTATTCTTGTTATAGATACTCCTGGTCATGAGGCTTTCGCTAACTTGAGGAAGAGAGGAGGGTCTATAGCTGATCTCGCTATATTAGTTATTGATGTTCTTAAGGGATTTGAGAGGCAAACTTACGAGTGTATAGATATTCTTAAGTCTAGATCCACGATGTTCATAGTAGCGGCGAATAAAATAGATAAGATACCGGGGTGGAATCCTAATCTAGGAAAACCTTTTGTTGAAACTATAAAATTGCAAAAAGAGGATGTTCAGATAAGGCTTGAAGAGTATTTGTATAGAATAATTGCGGAGATGAATAAGCTTGGGTATCGATGCGATAGATACGACAGAGTAAGAGATTTCTCAAAAACAGTAGCTATTGTTCCAACGAGTGCGATTACTGGAGAAGGCATACCGGACTTATTGTTAGTTCTGGCAGGCTTAGCTCAAAAATATCTTTTACCTAGACTAAAGACTACTTTAAAGAAGGGCAGAGGAGTAGTGTTAGAGGTTCGAGAAGAACCGGGGCTAGGGACAGTTATTGATACTATTTTATATGATGGTGTTATAAGAAAAGGAGATACTATTGTTGTGGGGGGCCTAGGAGAGCCTATTGTAACTAAAGTAAAGGCGCTTCTCATGCCTAAGCCTATGGATGAGATGCGTTCTCCTGAAGACCGATTTAAATCAGTAAATGAAGTTGCTGCTGCGGCTGGCGTTAGAATCGTAGCTACAGAATTAGAAAACGCTATTGCAGGAGCACCAGTAATTGCTGTAGAGAAGTCAAAGGTAGAAGAAGCCGTAAAAGAGGTTCTTGAAGAATTATCAAGTATAAGGTTTAGCAAGGAAGTTAATGGCGTTGTGACTAAAGCAGATACTTTAGGTACGTTAGAAGCCCTTGTAAGTTACTTAGAAGCTAAAGGAGTACCCGTTAGATATGCAGATGTAGGCCCCGTCTCTAAAAGAGACATAGTGGAAGCGGCAATCGTTAAAGAGCGAGAGAAAAACTATGGCGTAGTGCTAGCATTTAATGTGAAAGTGCTTCCTGAGGCAGAGGATGAGGCTTACAGATACGGAGTTAGAATATTTAGAAATGATATCCTCTATAGACTTGTCGAAGAGTATCTTGAGTGGATTAAGCTTGAAAAAAGTAAACGAGTAGCCTACATATTATCTAAGTGCATACTTCCAGGAAAGATAAGAATCTTACCAGGATACATCTTTAGGAGAAGTAATCCGGCAATAGTAGGTATAGAAGTCTTAGTAGGTAGGATTAAGCCAGGTTATCCACTTATGAAGGAGAATGGAAGAAGAGTGGGTGAAATTATGCAAATACAGGAGCATGGAAAACCTATTTCAGAGGCTGTAGCGGGCATGGCTGTAGCTATTTCCATTAGGGGAGATATAATAGTGGGCCGTCATGTAAAAGAAAACGACATACTTTACACAGACGTACCCTTTTCAGATGCTCAATTAATAGCGGAAGAACTAAAAGACGTGCTTTCACCCGAAGAATTTGAAATTCTTGACCATATCATGAAGATAAAAAGGAGATACATTTTACAGCGCAGAAAAGTACTCTGATCTCTAGCAGAAATCTATATATTAAAGAAGTAGGTAGATAGGGCGGTTAGCTTATGCCAGAGTTCAAAGTAGTGGTATCTGACCCTAAAACCGGTAAGGCGAAGACGGTCGAAGTAAAAGATAGAGAAGCGGAGGTATTTCTGGGACTTAAGATAGGAGATGAAATAGATGGAAGTATTCTTGGTTTTTCTGGAGTAAAACTCCAGATAACTGGAGGTTCAGGTAAAGCTGGCGAACCTATGCGACCAGACATACATGGAGGGGTCAAAAAGAGAGTGCTTCTATCGGGGCCTCCAGGATATCATCCCCCTAAAAAGGGATTAAGAAAGCGTAAATTTGTTAGAGGAAATGTGATTACAGAAGATATTGTACAAATAAATGTAAAAATAGTTTATAAAAGTCCTGACCAAAAACCTCTAATAACTTAACTGCTCAACAGTCTCTGAGCAGAAATATATTTCAGAGTTTAAAATAGTAACCTGCTGCTGGTGAAGCCTATGATAGTCCCTAAAGTTCAGCCGTCAGTAAATATTGGTACTGCAGGTCACGTAGATCATGGTAAAACAACTCTAGTAGAAGCTATCACTGGAATATGGGCTGCTAGGCACTCTGAAGAGCTAAAGCGAGGAATAACTCTAAAACTAGGTTACGCGGACACAGCTATCTTGAAATGCCCAAAATGTCCTCCTCCTCAATGCTATACATCAATAGCTCTTTCTCCAAAAGGTGTATGTAAGTACTGTAATACTTCTCTTGAATTTCTGCGAAGAATATCTTTTGTAGACGTGCCGGGACATGAGATGCTCATGGCGACTATGATCGCTGGTTCGACGCTAATGGACGGTGTGGTATTTGTGATAGATGCGTCTGAACCCTGCCCACAGCCACAAACTAAAGAGCACTTCGCAGCTTTAACGATAATGGGTATTAAGAATATAGTTATTGTCCAAAATAAGATAGATATAGTGTCGAAAGAGAAGGTTATCGAGAATTATAATCAAATTCTCAAGTTTATAGAAGGAACTTGGGCAGAAGGGGCTCCCATAATACCCGTCTCTGCCCTTCATAAAGTAAATGTTGATGCAGTTATAGAAGCCCTTGAAGAATGTATACCTACTCCTAAGAGAGATCCTACGTTACCTCCTCGCATGCTCGTAGCAAGATCTTTTGATGTGAATAAACCTGGTACAAAACCTGAGGAACTAAAGGGAGGGGTACTTGGAGGAACTATAATTCAGGGAAAGTTCAGAATAGGTGATGAGATAGAGATAAGACCTGGAGTAAGAGTTCTTGAAAGAGGTAAAGCAAGATACGAGCCGCTATTTACAGAAATAGTCAGCCTAAAGAGCGGGGAAATCGAGCTTGATGAAGCTATGCCTGGAGGACTCATCGGTGTAGGTACACTGCTAGACCCCAGTTTAACTAAAGCAGATGCTTTGATAGGGAGTGTTGCGGGAAAGCCAGGAACTTTGCCACCTGTATGGATTTCACTTGAACTAGATGTTCACTTGCTCGAGAGAGTTGTTGGCTTAGCACAGGAAAAGAAAGTAGAGAAGATCAAAGTAAAAGAACCACTAATGCTAAATGCTGGTACCGCCACAACCCTAGGAATAGTAACTTCTGTAAGTGAAGACTTAGTAAGTTTAATTTTAAGGAAACCTATCTGTGCTGAAAAGGGCTCAAGAGTAGCTATAAGTAGGCAAGTATACGGGCGTTGGAGACTAGTAGGATATGGAATTATTAAATGAACAGCGGTTGAACTAAGAAGATTTCTGCAAACATTATTAAGAAGTAGGTCGCTAAGGAGGCTACTAGCGCTCTAAGAGGTGATAGCTTTCTTTCTGAGAGATATATGGCAAAACATACTACAATGTTCCATAATGAGAAAAACCAGGCATAGTACATCCTTATAGTATTCAGTGGCCACGGCCCTCCTTTCATCCAGGAGCTTATCATATTTGATAATAATGATTCTCTTAATCTTTCTGAGAGCAATATAGAATAAGGCATATGAACTTTGAGCGTGGGCATGGAGTCCATAAATAGCAATAAGTGTAGCGTGTCTATAGTCATGTGAAGTAAATATACCGCAAAAAGATATCCTGTAGCTGAGAATAAACTTGAGTGTTCTCCCTGACCTTTCAGTAAACTTGAGATAATCCAGAAAATGCCGAATGCTATAAACCATCGCATCACTACACCAAGTATTCTAAGAGAAGCTATTGTTGCTATTTGAGAAAAGTATCTACTACCGAGGGAGATTCTAGTTCCATTATAGCACATAATATCTACTTTAGAGTACCAGAAGTACCCTTCGAGAAGAGATATTACTATAATAAGGGATATTATTATCAGTGGGCCTAGAAAATCTGGTGTAACTGATAGTTCTTCAAATAATTTGAATGGATTAACATACACTAAACATGTTCTACGAAGAGATCTCTTTAAATGATTAAATATTGTACGCTTAGGAACATAGAATAGTAATTCCTCCTCACTCTTCTCCAAGATCTCACCACATGATTACTTTTAGTGACTTATTTAAAGCTATATGTATCTACGATCGCGGAGACTTACATACAAATTAAGGTCTCTGTTCTTTCTACGCCTGGGAACTGCCTTATTTTAGTTACTATGTATCCTAGACGACTAATATTATCAGTCTCTATTTTAGCTATAATATCCCAGCCACCATACGTTATGTAACTTTCTTTTACTTCTTTCATTTTCCTTACTTCCTCGAGTACTGAGTATTCACACCCTCCTTTAACTACTATAAGGACATATGCAGTTATCTTGTTTGCTGCCACGTAGTTTTCAAATCAGCACCTATTATAAACTTTTAGTTTATATGTATATGAAATTCGTTCACTAAACTAGTCATAAACATAACATATAAAAAGATATATAGAGTTCTTCTAAAATATATACTGGTATGAGTAAGCGAAGCAGAAGGGGGGCGAGGGGTTTTGACGTTAGATCACTGCCATATAAGGCGAAAGTGTATGTAAATAACCAAGTACTTATTCCAGCTAGTCTTATTAGAGCTCTCAATCTAAGAGATATAAAATATGCGGAAGTCACTTTTAGATATAAGAATCAGATAATAACTATTAAGGCCACTCTTCTAAGGACTAGAAATACAGATTCTAGACAATTTACCATATATAAGGCTATTAGAGAAAAATATGGTATACGTCCAGGAGATGATATAGAGATTATTGCCATTAAACGAACTAGCTAATTTTTCTGTATTTATCAAAATATTTATACGTATAGTATCTGTTATACCACTTGAACCAAGAGGATGATGTGACCGCTACACGATGAGTGGTGACGAAGGTTAAAAGCGCTGACTCTTCAAGCCTTTACTTCAACGTTATTGAACAGAAATATATACTGCTACGTATTAGTCTAAGTGCCAATATGGCTAAGGATGAGACTTTAGAATTGCTAAAAAAGAAAAAAATGCTTGAACTACAGAGAAGACTTTTAGAAAAGCAGTTTAAAGCGTCATTACGCAAGGTTTCCCCATGGGATATTGTATGTAGTGTGCTTACGCCTAAAGCGAAAGAAATACTTATGGAAGCTAAAAAGCAGTATCCAAGGGCTACTGAAAAAGTAGTCGCTATACTAGCAGGATACATTATTGAGAAGAGAATCAAGGAAATTGACGGAGTGACTTTATACAATATCCTTATTAGCTTTGGGATACCTGTGAGACTTAGGACAAGGATAATTTATAAGAGCAAGGGTGAAGTAAAGAGTATAAGAGATCTTCTCAAAAACAAATACGACTAAATCTACTCCGTGATATGATGATGATTTTTAATAGAAAAGCTATAAGTAGAAGTGTTAATAATCCTTAATGGAGGGAATTAATATGAGCGAAAGGCTCGTGATCGTTGAATGCGTTGAGGGAAGATGTATAAGAGTAGACGTAGTGACAGGTATATTAGAGGATGTTGTAAAAGAAGTAGCTAGGGAAGCTCTTAATAAATGGAATGTCTCTGATTCTGATTTCTTTATTTCTCATGACTATGAGCTGATCTCAAAGAAGCTCCCTTTAAGCAAAGAAACCTTTGAAGTTCTTTCTAAATACAATTTGCAGAGGAGAGGTAATGAAGCTATAGCAAGAGTACCTGTGTACGAGATCTCTTATAGTAATCAGTGGGATAGTGAGAAAGTTCTGGTTAAGAGCATAATTGTCATAGCTCCTTACATAGACGAGACTTTTAAAAAGGAGCTTGTTGACTACGCTGTAAGAGCTACTTCTCTCGAACTTCAGTTAACAGAGAGCGAAAATCTAAGTAGTGTATGACACAATATTATGTGAGGTCAATAAATCTATCAGTCCTTAGGCCAGAGTATGTCCCAGAAAGAATTCCACATAGAGAAGAAGATTTAAAAAAACTAGCTAATGCTTGTTTACGAAAAAAGCTGGTATTTATTACGAGTAGTGCAGGACTCGGAAAAACTTTACTTCTTAAGAAAATATACATTAGCTCTATCCTTCCGGAACACTACTTAAGTATATATTTGGTTGTAAGACGTTTCATAAAACCTGAGCATATCATAAGGGAGTTATATTGTAAGGTAAATGAATATGAATACTCTCATAGAGTTTCTCTTAAAGATGCTATTAGTAGCATTAAATCAGTTCTAGATGATGAAGGTTACTCCCATATATTATTGCTTCTAGATGATTGTAGAGATAAAGGTGATTTAATTAGAGCTATAAGATCGTTAGAGATCCTAGATAGTAACAACATTTCTGTAAAAGCTATTATCTCTTGTTCAGCTGAGTTTAGAAACATCTATGATATTAGTAAAGTAAAAGACTACTATTTAATGAAATTGACTAGATATAAAGCTTCAGAGCTCAAAGATATTTTGAAATACAGGCTTTTGTGTACAAATATGTCACAGAGTCTTATTGAAGAAAACACTTTTAGAGAGTTGGCAATTTCTCTATACAGGTACTTTCGCAGTAATGTCACCTTAGGCTTAATAGTTCTTTACTCAGCTTGCTTGATGATGCTTGAAGGAAAAATACTTTGTATAACTCCGTCTCTAGTACACAATCTTCTAAAAGATATTACTTTAAGGCAATATAAAGCTTTGTCATCACTTTAACTTTTTCAAAATCGTCTAAAGGAGTATCAGAAAGTAACTTTAGCTGTAGCCCACCTATTGAAATGTAATAAGTATGATTACCGTTACCTGTTTTCTTCATATAGTATACTCCCTCGGCATATATCTTCCAAGGTGCTTCATTGAATTCTGAAGATGCTATTTTCAAAAGTAAAGAAGCTCCTCTGCTTATGTTAAGTTCAGCCTCTCTAATTATTCTAGTTGGGAGCTCTAGTATAATTTTAATATTTTCCTTAAGAGACTTCAATGTAAGTACTGATAGTCCATTTTTTACTTCAACATCGTCTACAATTACTTCACTTTCCATGTTCTCTAGCTCTCTCTCTACCTCAAATTAATATATTTATCGAGGGGGTGTTTACGTAGATTAATTTAATATAGATCAAATTATTTTACTAGAACTTAATAACAATGTGAGCAGAGAAGTTTTCCTGTTTTAAGCAGTTAAATACCGGTAACTTATATAATCCCGATAGTAATTAACTTCGAGGTGACAGTGTGAGTTACCGCAAGTTAGTGG
The DNA here is from genome assembly GCA_003650815.1 of Thermoprotei archaeon. GTDB lineage: Archaea > Thermoproteota > Thermoprotei > Thermofilales > B15-G2 > B15-G2. Next base: position 7,949 of record QMSB01000058.1, read on the forward strand.
TTGAGCTAGCGTCGCTGACTGATAAAAATGTAGAAGTAAGAACTATAACAGGTAAAATATACAGCGGCAAATTGTATACAGTCGATCCTAACTCATTTAATGTATGCTTAGCTGATGCTAGAGATGAGAGTGGTAACACTTATTCAAGAGTTTTCATATACTCTCATGCAGTATCTGAGATACTTGTAAAGGAAGCGATACTTGATTTAAAAGAACTCGCTGAGAGATTAGAGAGAATATTTCCGCATATGGTTAAATATTACGAGGATGCTCGAGTAATAGTAGTAATGGACAGGATAAGAGTTAGTGAGAAAGGAGTTGAAGGAGAAGGACCTTTAGCAGAAAAAGTAAGAAGGATATATGAAGAGTTCTTAGCTGAGCAAAAGAAGTAGTCTAAAAATGTCATTTGAAGTCTTAGATAAAGATTTATTAGGACGAATAGGCAGGTTAAAAACTCCCCATGGCACTTTAGAAACACCTTTACTTTTTCCTGTAGTAAATCCCTTAAAAGCTGAGCTCACGCCTAATGACATAATTAAAGCGGGATTTAGTGCACTAATAACTAATGCTTATATAATTATGAGAAGATACGGTGAAGATGCTAAACGGCTTAAATTGCATGGAATACTTAATGTTAAGTGCCCCATAATGACTGACTCAGGTGCTTACCAAATATTGTCCTATGGATATGTTCAAGCCGATCCTGACGAAATTCTACTTTACCAGAAAAGCATAGGTAGCGACATAGGAGTCATATTAGATGTACCTTCCCGGCTAAACGAAGATCTTTCTGAAGCGGCTGCGCGGGTCTACGAGACTTTAAGAAGAGCGAGGAGAGCCATGTTACTAAAACCTATCCTAGGGGACATGCTACTTGTAGCTCCAGTTCAAGGCGCTCCTCACATGAATCTCGTGTCCTTTTCGGCGAAAAAGCTTGCTGAACTAGATTTCGATATATATGCCGTAGGAGGTCCAACTCAATATCTTGAAGAGTACATGTTTAAAGAAGTGGCAGAATTGATATTTCATGTAAGACTAAACATACCTTTATCCAAGCCTTTACACTTATTTGGAGCGGGGCATCCTTTAGTCTTACCTCTAGCTGTAGCTTTAGGCTGCGATCTTTTCGACTCCGCGTCCTACATACTGTATGCTAGAGATGAAAGGTATATAACTCATTACGGAACTCTTAGATTAAAAGATTTGAAGTATTTTCCGTGCTCTTGTCCTATTTGTATAAAATATACACCTGCGGAAGTAAGAGAAATGGACTATAGCGACCGAGTTAGGCTACTTGCCTTACACAATCTATACATTTTGAGAGAGGAAATTTCCTCAATAAAGGAAGCTATAAGAGAAGGAAGACTATGGGAAATGCTTGAATTAAAGTGTAGAGCACATCCATCCATCATGAAAGCTTTTCAGCTCTTTAAGAGGTATGCAAAATATATAGAGAAATACTCTGTCTCAACAAAAGCTACTATTCGCGGAATTTTTTTGCTAAGTTCATTATCTGTGTATAGGCCAGAAGTATTAAGGCATAAAAGTAGGCTTTTGGAAAACTATGCGAAAAGGAAAAGAGTAAAATACATTATCTTATTGCCAGCATTGGAAGAAAAGCCGTTTATAAATTCTCATCTCATAAAAATACTTTTAAAAAGAATCACGGCAGTGGAAAATGATAAACTAAATTACGTCAATATTTGCATATATAATGAGTTTTTTGGAGTAATACCTATAGAAGTTAGCGAAGTCTTTCCTCTTTCCCAGTACGAAAGCATTAAACTCCAAGAATGCAAATCTATTGAAGAAGAATTCGAAAAATTTTTGTATAAATATATAATAAGCATAGCAAAACTTCAGGAGAACAAAATTAATATAATAGTGTGTTGTACTGAAGATTTTTTCTACAAGATTTTTGAAAAAATATCATATAAGCTAAGAAGAGCGGGTAACAAAGTCTCAGTAACTATTATAAAAACTTCTGGAAGTAGTCTTGAGAAAGTAATTGACCTTATAGTAAAATTTATCTTAGAAAATTAGACGTAAAGTAGTTTATCCTTGTCCTTAACCTCTAGAGTTTTTTCATATTTTCTTACAAGCTCACTTAGTTCTCTTTCTATTTTTTGCTCTCTTTCTGCCAATTTTATGAGCTTCTCTGTATTAACTTTAATTCCCGTCATTTCATTAAAAACATCTACTGCTGTAGCTACTGCTATATAATCATTTTTGTTAGGATATGCATAAGGTAAAACAGCTACCGCTGGGAAGTCCTCAAGCTCATAATATGCTAACAAAAGAGCTAGAGGACCTACTACATATAGCTTATCTTCTAAGAAAAGTTTATCATTTATTTTCTGTAGCTCCCTGGCATACGCAGAAGTAGGTACGATTCTGTACTTGTAGATATCATTTTTCTTTCTAAAC
>QMSB01000059.1 GCA_003650815.1 Thermoprotei archaeon
ATCCTAGTACCCATAAGTATGTTAGTAGGGCTGCTGCTACAGTAATCACTATAAGCAGGAGTACGGCGATTATTGGAGATACACCCTTCTTATTTAAAACGCGCATTTTTTCACCTTTTTTAGAAACTTCTCAAGGTATATAAGGTTTACCCTTAAAAATATTATATGTTTTTGCTAAAGTGTTTAAAGAATAGATATGTTTAAGATACCTAGGACACCGGGAGTTTATGTATTGATAGTACATTTAAGTACCTCTACCACTCTAACTATCGGTGCTCTAGGTGTTGTTAGCTTACCTGCTGGATTTTATGCCTACGTGGGTTCAGCAATGGGTCCTGGAGGATTGTATGCTAGAATTAAGCGCCATTTAAGTAGTAAGAAAAGAATTAAATGGCATATTGACTATGTTTTAAAAGCTGGAAAGATAGTTGGCGTTATATATGGTGCTAGTAATATTAAAAGGGAGTGCGAAGTAGCTTCTCTCATCGCTAGGAAATATAATTTTGTTGTTAAAAAACTCGGTTCTACTGACTGTAAATGTATATCACATTTCTTCTACATTGGTGAATCAAGAGATTCTGTAAAATCTTTTTTGGAATACATTACAACTATTGGAAACATTATCGGCGTCTCCTTTTCCTTGACTTGGGTTTGAGTTTAAGGGCATACTTTTTCTCTGCTAAGAGAATACATCTTCCTCTCACACCTAAGAGCACTGACTCTGTCTTTTCGGCTATTTCTTCGGCAAATCTAAATCTATCGAAGTTAGGTGTAGCCTCCGCGTAATTTCTTAGCACTTTGATCTTTACTACTCCTCTTGATTTTAGCTGGTTTTTTATTTCATTTATTATATTTTCACTCAGTCCCTTCTTACCTATTCTAACAGTTGCTTCTATTTCTGCCCAAAGTTTCGATATTTTAGGCATTACGTAGTCTAGTGCTATAAGACATTTAAACATAGCGTTTAATAACACTAATAAACTAATGCCTTTGTAATAATTTATTGAATTTGCAGAGAGCTTAATCAAGCAATCTTACTCAAATGTTATCTATATCTATTAATATTAAAGTCTGTATATCCCTTGATTTCTAAGAGACTTATAGGATTACACGATTAGGAGAAGGATATCTATTCTCAACTCAATATATATTTAAACTGGTATGATAAGAGCTCTCTTCATTACCTCAATTCCTTTTAGTTTTTCTATATCATTGACTAGTTTCGTTATTTTCTCAGCTTCGCCTCCGACTACTACTGTTAAGAGGCGCTGATGATAAGGAAGATGTACGTGGACTGCCGAGATCATCTCATCTAAGTAACTGTGCTTTTAATAGATGAAGGAAGAGAAACTCTTATTCTAACAATATCCTTCTCCTACTCATCTTTCCTTGAGTAAAATCTTCTGCCATATATGTCTGGTTCTCCGTATGTCATAAAATACTTTACTTGATTAATTATCTCTTTAATTCTATTATTTAAATACTTTCCGTAGCCTATTCCATTACATATGTCTTCTGCAGCAGGATTGAGCCTTATTTCTATAATTTCAGCTGTTTTTACTAGCTGTAGAGGAAAGAGGGAACAATTCCACGGATACCATTTATGACGCAGTATGAGTTGACATCTATTTCCTTGAAGAAAATAACATCCATGGCTGCTTGTTCTCATGAAGAAACTTCCGCTTCTTTGATAGTAGAAGTCTTTGTAGCCGATTTTCTCTAAGTATTCTACCTCATTTCTGTAGAGCTCTAGTCTCCACTTCTCGTAAAGAAATGCCTTACAGCAGTTTCCGCACTTCACACACCTGAATTTTATTTTTCTTATATTCTTAGATACTTTGATTTGCATTGATAATGAACTTTGGGTGAAGACATATAAAAGACTTTCTACTGCATGAAATCTGTCAGACTTTTTCCCTTCTTTAGTCTTTTCAGATGTTTTTCGATTCTTTTCTTGCTAAAGCCTCTTTCTTTTAGGAAAATTATTACTCCTTTTTCATCTACTTCTCTCCACTCAAATTTATATACTCTTCTCACAGGCGGATTTAAGTAGAACTGTTTTACTTCTAGTAGCTGAGGATCTAGTTTCCACCCATATGCTTTATATGCCTTTTTAATGTCGCCGTACGTTTTGATTATTTTTAGGGCTTTTGCAGGACCTATTCCCCTGATTCCTTCATTGTAATCTGTTCCTATTAGTAGGGCTATGTCTATGAGCTGTTCGAGAGTTAGTTTATGTGTTTTTAGAATCTCGTCTAAGTGTACTAGCTCAGGCTCCAGCTCTTCGACTAGTCCTCTTTTTGGATAGTATTTTTTGCTAGCTACTGCAAAGTTTAGGACTAGCCTCGGAGCCCCGAATAGTAGAGAATCGTAATCCTGACTGGCGACCGTGTATGCTATGCCTTCTTTTACCATCCATGCTGCTTGAGCCTCCGCTTCGCTTGGAGCATCGAGGTATGGTACTCCCATTAAGTCGAGCAGCTGTTTTGCTTCAGTAACTATTCTAGTGTTTACCTTAGCTGTCATAACCGCTCTTCGGAATGCCGCTGCGATATCTCCTTTCTCAAGAGCCTCTATATATTTCATTTCAAATTCTCTCTTAATTCGTCTTCGCTCCTCTAGGGCTCTCTGCTTGAATGGTGGCGGCTCGCCATCAAACACGAATATGGGTTTTATTCGAAGCTCCAGGAAGTTTACTAGTCTGTAGAAAAGGCCTACAAGATGGCTTGTAGTATATCCATCAGGACCTGTTAAAGGCCTTCCACTAGGCAATCTTATTATTGACAAAAACTGATATAAAGTATTAAAGGCGTCTACTGCGACTACTTTATTTGAGAAGAAGTGTAGGGGAACTCTATGTCTTATTAACAGTGAACCTATTTTCGAGCCTATATTTTCACCTTAAGAAAAAATAAAGTAAAGTCTAATACCATCCTCTTAGCTTCATGGCATCTGCTACTCTTCTAACAGCTATTGACATAGCAGCATCTCTTAATACGACTTTTTTGTCGAGTCTGTTCCATTCATCGACTACTTTCTTGAAAGCTGTTATCATCTGAGCTTCTAGTCTTCGTTTTACCTCGTCTTCACTCCACTGAGTCCAAGTCCAGTTTTGGACCTGCTCGAAGAAAGATACTATTACTCCTCCAGCGTTAGCTAAGAAATCTGGTACTACTAGGGATTTTTTCTCTTTGAATAAATATTCTTCTGCTTCTGGCGTTGTGGGACCATTAGCTCCTTCTACTATGAGCTTTGCTTTAATGTTCTTCATATTCTCTGAGGTTATCACGTTTTCCAGGGCTGCTGGTATTAGTATGTCTACGTCTAGCTCAAGTAGTTCTTTGTTCGTAATAGTTTTTGCTTCTTTGTAACCTACCACGCTTCTCGTCTTTTTCTTGTGTTCAAGCACTTTCTTGGGGTCGAGTCCGTCTTTGCTATATATTCCTCCCTTGGAGTCGCTTACAGCTACTATTTTGAAGCCCATTTCATGAAGAAATATCGCTGTGTAAGAACCTACGTTACCGTAGCCCTGTATAGCTACAGTTAGCTCTTCTGGAGATTTTTCTTCGAGAAATTCTTTCACGGCTTCTCTTGTTATTACAGCTACTCCGTAGCCTGTTGAATATATTCTCCCGAGAGACCCTCCAAGTTCGACAGGCTTGCTTGTAACTACGCCCTTTCTCGTGGCTCTGACTACTTTTTCATATTCGTCTAGGAACCAGGCCATTACTTGAGCATCTGTTCCCACGTCAGGTGCAGGAACATCCACGTCAGGCCCTATGAAAGGAGCTATCGCTCTAACATATCCTCGAGTAAGTCTTTCTAGCTCTCCTTTGCTCAGCTCCTTTGGATTAACAGCTACTCCTCCTTTTCCTCCTCCTAAAGGCAGTCCTGCTAGTGATACTTTCCATGTCATCCACATAGATAGTGCGATGACTTCATCCATAGTAACGTTAGGGTGGTATCTTACTCCTCCCTTGTAGGGCCCTAGAGCATTATTGTGTTGAGATCTATACCCGGTAAATACTTTGATAGATCCATTATCCATTCTAACCGGTATTGATACCCTAATTACTCTCTGCGGGTGTTTTAGTATCTCTATAGCTTGAGGATCTATCTCAGCTATTCTTGCAGCTCTTTCGAGCTGCTCTATAGCTATTTGATAGGGGGTTATTTCACTCACATTAGTGTGTGCTAGCTCAAGCTTATTAAGATAATGTGGTAGTTTGGAGAATAATCACTCATAGGTAAGTAACCTCGTCTTTTACTAATGTAAATAAAGGAGAAGTCAGTTGAAAATTCCCTCTTCACAGTTCAGGACCCGACCACATCATCATTTTGTATTCCTCACTTTTACTTTAAATAAATACTTAAGTATTTTTCTGTGAGCAAGCTAGGTTTGTAGCTCCCTCAGGAAACTTATTGTCTTTTCTATCGATTCTTCTGGCGAGACTCCCGGTGATATGTGTTCAAGCGAGATATAGTTTGTATATCCGGTCTTTAATACTTTAGCTACTGCTTCTTTTAAGTTAAGTGGTCTATAGTAGACGTCAGGAATGTGTACGTGTACTATCCAGCTTAAGTATTTTTTGAGGATTTCATCCAGGTTTTCGTTTGAGCGAACTACATGCATTAAGTCTATCATTACGCGGACATTTTCAGACGATATTTTTTCAGCTAGTTTTACTGCTTCCTCAGTAGTGTTTATGAAGTTTGTGTCTTCAGCTGGCAGAGGCTCCAGCGCTATGACTACTCCGCGGTCTCCGGCATATTCTCCAGCTTTTCTGAAGAAATCTACTGCCCACTCTTCAGCAGTTCTTCTGGAGACTTCGGAAGGTATTTCCCTCTGTTTAGGACTCCCTACCACAATTACTTTTGCGCCTAAGTCAGCTGCTAAGTCTATTACATCAAGTGTATGCTTTAAAGCTTCCTTTCTTTTCTCCTCTGACTTAGAGAAAAGCTTAAGCCCCGGAGGCGACGCATAAATCCAGTGAAGTGCACATATCTCGAGACCTCTTGAAGAGAAAATCTCCTTTATTTCTGCTCTCTTGCTTGCCGAGAGATCTGAAGGCTTTAAGCAGAAAGTGAAGTGTGCTAGCTCTACTCCCTCGCATCCTACTTTTAGAGCTACTTCAGCCGCTTTAGCTAAGTCTTTTCCTAGAATCTCATTGCATATACTGAGCTTCATTCTCTCACTTTCCTCATGAGTATCTTAATTGGCAGAGCATACTCAAGGTATTTTTGCGAAACTTTAGCTTTTTCGTGATCTCCCTTATGAATGTACATCCTGTATTTCAGCTTTAGAGTTTCCTCTGGTGCTAGTTCTAGGCGTCCAGGGAAGTCTGGAAAGCTTGAGGATATGTTAGGGCAGAACATGCCGTAGTCTCGTACATGCCAGTGGCATGGATGTCTAATGTTATCGGGGTGATCAAAAATAGCATATCCAGCTGTGATGCCGTCTATTACTCCATAGTAGTCGCACCAGTCAGCTCTTTTACCCCATACGTTTTTCTCGTACTCTCTTCCCTCAGAATCTACTATTTTTCCTCCGTCAATTACATCGATTTCATCTGCAACTCTTGTCGCGAAGACTCCTCCTTCCTTTGTATCGTTGAAAAAAACATATTTTTTCAGAGCTTTGATTGTTATTTCAAGGTCTATTATTCTTTCCTCGGGAGGCAACGCGTAGACTGTTATTGTTCGGTAGTCTTCGAGGAGAGCTTCTCCCTGGGGTGTGACCCATATGGAGTTGGCTTTAAGTAAGGCTAGCACTGAGCCACTTCTTGCTATGCGTACTTTCCTATGTACTATTTTCCCACAATCGTTCTTTTCCGCCCAGAAATCATAACCATTAATGTCACCGAAAGCAAACCACACTGATCTATGGTGAGGATGATCTTCTGGAGAAAGTCTTGTCAGCGACTTTCCTGTAGGACCTCTAATCGGATATAAATAGGGTTTGTACCCCTCTATGTTGAAAACATACTCTGTGAAAATCTCTTCATCCACTACAAAGGACGCTTTCTCTTTACTTACTATTAGCCTACATTTAGTGCTACTATATTCTTTGGGAATAGAATCTATTAGATCAAAGCTTACTGTGTAGTGCTTTTCTTCGAGAGGTTTAGCCTTCTCCTCTATCCAGTAGATCTTGTATACGCTATTTCCGAGATGAACTGCCTGACACTCTATTTTATGGTCTGATTTCTTATCAACTAGTTTTAGAGACTGCGGTTCTATGTATTTTCCTTTGGGAAGCTCTATATGAATGTTTATAGGTGTTTTTTCATATACTGTTTTATTAAATCTTATTAATATATTTGCCTTATAGCTCATTTTCTCACAAGATCTACACCTTTAGTTTCGGAGAGATGCTTCAGTACTTCCTCGTACTCGTCTCTGCTTATTGGAAACTGAACTTCCTTTCTCTTGACGCTTGAAAGGATTATTGCGTTCACTATTTCTAGAGATTTCTCGGCTTCTTCTCCTGTAACCATGGGATCTCTGTCGTTTAGCACAGCTTTAGCGAAATCTTGGAGTACTACTTTATGTCCCCACTCTTTGTGAAAATCATCTAGTGTGATCTTTTTCTCTATATAAGTTGGGGTTTTCCACATGGGGAGTTTTAATATAGATTCTTTTAGAGGAACATCGTTTGAGAATATGTATGCAGTATTCTTCTCTATAATTACGGCTTTTTTATCGCCCCTTATCTCTATCCTAGTTTGCTGAGGAACCTCGATGCTACTGACTTGTATGCTTCCTAGAGCTCTGTTCTCGAATTCTAGTATCGCTACTGCTATATCCTCTACTTCGATATTGTGAGCTAGTCTTGATGCAAAAGAGTAGAGTCTCAGAGGCCTTATTCCCACTAGCCACTGGAAAATATCTATAAAGTGTATAGCTTGGTTTATTAAGACCCCGCCTCCTTCGCTTTTCCATTTCCCTCTCCATGATGCACTCTGATAATATGACTGAGATCTATAACACAGATAAGTTAAGTGCGCCCGCAGCATGTCGCCTACTTCTCCTTTAGTAATCATGTCTTTAATGTATAAGAGTAGGGGGTTCGTTCTATTTTGAAAGACTACTCCTAATTTAACTCCGTGTTTTTTTGCAGCATTTATCATTTCATCAGCTTCCTTCACTGACAAAGCTATGGGCTTTTCTACAAGCACATGTACTCCCATTTTGATTACATCTAGTGTAATCGGTGCATGAAGAAAATGAGGAACACATATAGAGACTGCTTCAAGATTCTCTTTTTCTATCATTTCATGATAGTCTTTATATATTTTTATACCATACTGATCTTTCACTTCCTTTAGAGCTCTCTCATTTACATCAGACACTGCCACTAGATTTATTTCAGGTATTTCTGTTGCACATTTCACGTGATGTTTACCTATGATACCTACACCTATTACTCCATACTTTAGCTTCCTCAAAGTTTTTCCCGAGTAAACACTCGACTTAGACAAATAAATTACTAAGTCTACACTCTGCTATTATTTACTTTCTAACTCGCTTTACTAGATACTTTTCTATGGAAAAAATAAACGCTTCCTTTAGTCCTCTGTCATTAGCTATCTTAGCAACTTCTATCCAATCTATTTTTGCGAGAATATATGTACCTAATATACATATTATAGTAAGTATTATAGATGAAGCTATATTATTTAATCCCATGTATTCAGTCATTACATACATATATCCTTTGCTGAATATACATAAAGTTGCTGTGAGAATTACTTTTCCGATGGCACATGCTATAAAGTACCTTAAGAGATCATAGCCCATGAAACCTATCGGAATGTATAATACATCATCTGGTAAAGGTGAGGCTGCAAATAGGAGAATTACGAAGAATAGGTATCTCTCTGCTAATTTTCTAAAAGCATCGAGCCTCTCCTTAGTATCTTCGCTGATAAATCTCCTACTAAGGGTAGGTATTAAGTAAATTATTACTTTTCCTACAGCCGCTCCCAGACCACTAACTACTCCTACTAATAGAGGATTACCGTAATTAGCTGCGTATACCGCTACTGCCACTAAGTAAGGCAAACCTACAAAGGGAATAGAATTTGCTATGAGTGAAAGCAGAAATATACCTGCAAGTCCTGCCTCCTCTAAATTAAATAGGTTCACGCAGATAGTAATCTGTCAGAAAATATATTTCTTTAAGAGAATGACTTTATATTTTTTGTTATTAAATAATGAAAAATATCGCATGTACACTTGATACTATGTTATACTTATTTAAATATACCTATTTTTACTACTTATTTTGTGGTTTTGAAGGAGAGTCTTATTAAGTCCTTATAAGTTTAAATAGAACAAAGTGTATTTAGATCTGAGGCGACCTTCATGAGGATTTTATTGGTTAAAGTAGATCCCTTAAATCCTGATACAAGGTTAATAGCTAAAGTAGCTAAAATAGTTAAGCAAGGTGGGCTTGTCATATATCCTACTGATACAGTTTATGGCCTTGGAGCAGATCCATTTAATGTAGATGCTGTAAGAAAAGTCTATGAAGTTAAGCAACGTCCTCGAGAAAAACCTCTTCCAGTACTCATTTCAGAGATTAAGCATTTAGAAAATCTAGCATACGTTACTCCTGAGGCGCGTACTTTAGCGCGTATTTTCTGGCCAGGTGCGCTCACAATAATCCTTAAGAAGAAAAAGAATGTCCCAGAGATAATTACTTGCGGTAGAGATATCATCGCTGTTAGAGTGCCTGGACATAAAGTAGCTTTAGCGCTGATAGAGTGCTGCGGAGGAGCCCTCATTGGAACTAGCGCTAATCTGTCAGGAGCTCCACCTCCGAGAACTCTAGAAGATGCGCTTTCTCAAATAGGAGAAAAGGTAGACGCAGCAATAGACGCGGGTCCTTGTCCAGCTGGATTACCGTCTACTATACTAGATTTAACGAAAGACCCTCCACTAATTGTAAGGAAAGGACCTGTAAAAATTGAGGAACTAGAGAAAGCTTTGGGAAAGAAGATACATCAGCGCTAAACTTTTAAACTCTTTGAAAATAGTGTCATGTGGATCCTCCTCGAACACACTTAAAAATAAAAGAAAATTTGGTAGGCAGACCCTTAGAGATATTTACAGAGGATCACGCGCTAGTTGAACTAAAGACTAGTGAAGACATGGTGGCTGACGACAAGGGTCTTATTCATGGGGGATTTATCTTCGGTCTTGCAGACTATGCTGCAATGCTAGCTGTAAATCATCCTAACGTAATACTAAAAGAAGCAAAAGTAAAGTTCATTAAACCTGTTAAACTTGGCTGTACTCTACTAGCTGAAGCAAAGATTGTCGCCAGAGTAGTTGACACTAAGGGTAAGGAAGAACGACTCGTCGAAGTTATCGTTAAGCGAAAAGAAGACGGAGTACAGGTATTTCGAGGCGAGTTCAGATGCATAATCTTACCTAGGCATGTGCTAGAACTAAAGTAGTTTAAATACATCAATGATTTCGAGTTGTTCTTTAGCCTCGTATAAGCATAATTCACTTACAATAACTTTTTGTATAGTGTTCTCAGCTCTCTTCAGTATTTCTTTCGCGACTTTTGAAGCAAATATGTAATCTTTCCCTTTATAGCGCGCAAAAGTGGCATGAGGAAGAAAGTCTTCCAAGAATCTATCTTCCACTTTCTGATCATGCTTTATTAGAGTACTCAAGACTATTTCTCTGAGATTTATAAGGTGCTGCTTTCCGTTTGACACTTTTGCTGCTAGGACTCTTGGCTTAAACAAGCTTGGTATGGCAATTCCTCCTTTCAGTATTATAGAGAATGTTCTCACGGGTATATTCTTTAGCTCCGTTCTTAGTTCAGTAGGTAGTTTTCTTTTACCTAAATAAACTAGTGTTATGTGGTGTCTATCAAGTGGTTCGGGTGAAAAGGGTTCTTTTACTATTTTACAGAAATTGCCTAAATTTACTTTTATTCCTATGAAAAATGTCATTAGGGCACCAGTCTTTGTATGTCTCTTGGAAAAATCACTACTTCTCTGATGTTGCTGAAGTTTAGCATTTTGGTTAATAGTCTTTCGAGACCTAAGCCGAAGCCTCCGTGCGGGGGCATACCGTATTTAAATGCATTTAAATAGAATTCAAAGTCCTCGGGATTGAGTCCTTTTTCTTTAATATTTCTGACTAGCTCTTCGTATCTATGTTCTCTTTGTCCTCCTGAAGCTATTTCTAGACCCTTGTAGTCTAGGTCAAATGCTTCGCTGAGCTCGCCTTTCCTCATA
>QMSB01000060.1 GCA_003650815.1 Thermoprotei archaeon
ATAATGTATTATATGATAAAGAGAAGATAAATCTTTTAAACAAACAACTTAAATGTATAATATCTCGCTATCAAGGAAAAATAAGTATTACAACTAATTACTTCGACAAATTTCTTTTAAGAGAGCTCAGGGAAGTTTGCACATTAATATATTATAGAGAAAAAGTTATTCTTGATGAAAATAAAAATTACTTGGGGACAGAACTAATAGAAAGAAGGCTTCCTTGTCTTAAAGTAGATTTTTCCAAGAAATCTGCTTATGTGCCAGTAGGGCTTTTCCATAGGGTAATAGACTTTTTAAATGATTTATCTATTCCTTATGAAGTTAACATAAAAGAGAAACAAAACATAAATATTCCAATGAAACTCAATTTCAAACTTTATCCTCATCAGGAAGAAGCTTATAGAAAATGGTTTCAAAGAAAGCGCGGAACAATAGCTATTTTCACAAGAGGAGGAAAGTCTTTTATAGCATTAAAAGCTATATATGATTTAAGAAAACCTTCAATAATTTTTGTAACAACTAGAGAGCTAGCAGCTACTTGGAGAAACTATTTAATCAAGTACCTTGGAATACGCGAGTATGATATTGGTTACCTAGGAGAGGGTATAAAGAAGATAACTCAAATAACTATATCAACATATGCAAGTGGAGTAAAGTATATTGAAGATATTAAAGATAAATTTGAATTCGTGGTTTTCGATGAAGGGCATCACCTGCCAGCTGATTCTTTCAGAAAAATAGCATTAAACATAGATGCTCTCTACCGTATGGTACTCACAGCGACCCCCTATAGGCGTGACAAAAATGAAGTACTGATATTCTCGCTTTGTGGGGGTCTTGTAGCTAACATAGACTATATCTCTCTTCTAAAAATGCGTATAGTAGCACCAATAGAAGTATTTAAAACAATATACGCCGTTGGTCCTGAAGAGAAGTTACAAAAACTACTAGAAGTTATTGAAAAGCACAAGGATGAGCAAATAATAATATTCACTCAATACCTCGATACAGCTGAAAAGTTATATCTTGAGCTCCTTAAGAAAGGCTACAAAGTAGCCTTAATAACAGGTGAGGTTAGCAAATATAAAAGAGAGAGATTCTTCAATGATTTTGTCAAGGGATTAATTAAGATATTAGTTACCACAACGGTCTTAGATGAAGGTGTAACGGTACCTGATGCAGAAGTAGCCATTATATATGAGGGCTCTGGCGAGGAAAGACAAATGATCCAGAGGATAGGTAGAGTTCTCGGATATAAGCCAGGGAAGCGTGCCAAAATATATGAAATAGTAGATATCTCTAATCCTAAAGAAAAAGTAGCGTATTTTAGAAGGAGAAGTGTAAGGGAGTATTATAGATTAGATCTTGTCAAGAAAATATTGAAGAAACTAAAGGAAGGAAATAATCAAAGAGTAATAAGTGACTTTTATTGATGTCTACTCAATCCACTTCTTCTTGCTTATTTTCTCAGGTAAATATACATGCGATAAGAACTTAAAACCATGACCAGACAAAGCCTCTATTTCTATTTTCTGCTTTTTCCTCAGGAATAATTTAAGTTCTCTCTGCCATTTTTCACTCTTAAACCACGGGTAATTAAGTAGTTCTTGAGCACGCTTAAGATCTCTATCCGTGGCAGCTATTATATAGTTTTTAGGTATTTTATATTCTTCGATATCGCTTACAGTAACTCCTATGAACTTAGCTCCAGGAGTGGCTAGTCTCTCGCTCTCATAGCTAAGGGAGATAGACCCGCTCCTATACACGGAATAAATATAGAATCCATAAGAGTCGCAGTCTGTTAGTATGTAGACTGGTAGCCCAAATTCCTCCCAGAGTCTTCTAATCATTCTCCTGGTAGATCTATCAGGCTGACCCTTTCCAGTAACTAAAATACAATTTTCCCTACGCCAGAATTCTTCCTCGTTTAATCGCTCAAATATAGCGTCTTTCTCCACACATAAAACATAGTCAGCCTCAACTTTCGCTATCTCTAGTCTATCTGGATTAGGGGGTATAGCGTACGCGCCGCTACCCATTCTGGAGCAGTCTATTAAGTAGCCCTTGGATCTAACTACAATATTTCCTACGATCTTTCCCTTAGCGTCGTGCATTATTCCCATGTGCTCCCTTAAGAGACCTGTAGCCACTTCAATATCTTGAATTACAGAGTTAGACTCTCTTTGGTCATACCAAGTTTCTTCAGTACATCTTCTGCCCAAGTGGTCTTTATATACTATTGTGTGCTTGCCCATGTAGTAGAGGTCTCTTATTGTGGGGTAATCGTTTTCTCTTCTAGCTTTTACTATTAAGCTGAGCATTAGTAGTGTTTGCATAAATTTCTTTGATTCTTTTAAATCAAAGAACTCTCTAGTAGCTCTTTGAGGACCTAGTCTGAGAATTTTCTTTTCCTCATCCCATATAGTGTTTGATAAAGATCTGACAGGGATCTCTAAGTAAGGTGGCGCACTCTTCTCAATCATGTTAAGTATCTTAGTGGCCAGCCTTTCTAGTCGGCTAATCACTTCTTTATCGCTTGGCGCCGGGATCCTGGGCATATATCATCACCTCTTTACTACCCCGCTTCTCAAGAATTCTATTCATAATTGTGAGAAGCTTCTCTCTAATATATTCTTCTTTAACTCTACAGATTTCACTGAGAGCTCTTGAGACTTCAGGAATATATTTCTCGAAAGTTATTTTCTTTTTCTTTAATTCATATATTTTTTCAATTCTTACGAGGTGAGCACGTAGTCTTCTGGCAGCTTCCTTAATGGCATTTTCTATTTCTCTCTCTATTTCAACTACATCAGCTATTGCTTCCTTACCTACTCCTTTAAACGGGAGCTTTGTTGAACATATGTGTATCACTATAGCCAGAGGCGCCGGAAACTTAACTTTATAGTAGCTCCAGTCAATAGAGTCTACTATCTTTCTGCTGACATCGGCTCCTTCGTCGTAAAGCAAAGGTATTTTGTTAGCAAAACGGTACAGTATAGGCTTATCTGAAGTCGGTATTTTTCCTCCCCATGCAAGCGCCACTTCAACTATAAATGGATTCCCCGAATACGATGAAGGCTTTCTTGTAACAGCAGTCGTGAATTCCGGATGGAGAGTTTCTTCTATACCTTTCTTAAGCAGTTCTGTGCCCAGAGGGGATAGAGCTCTTCCTCGAGGGCGCCTCCATCTATTATATTCTTTCATTTTACTCATTAGAAGAGTTAAATCTTTTAGATCTAACTTTTTAACTTTAATTGAGGGAGAAAAGCCAGCCCACTTACAGAAATTATCAGCTGTTGTTTCTCCTATGCTATCAAATCTAGTTATAAGGAATTCCCTCAAAGTTAAGTTTTCTTCAAGAGGCGAAATCATCGCCTTAAGCATCTCTAAATCAACTCCATGAGGATGCGGCTTACTTTCAATAGGTAATGAAGGGAGTTTTCTTGTAACCCTCTTAAACGAGATCTCTAAGTCTGGTGCTTTAAAGTAGATATTAGCGTAAGGGGTTATCATAGCTGTTCTCTTAATATACTCTTCAACTCTTCTTTTAGCAGAGGACCAGTTTCCCTGTATTGTTAGTTTAACAACAGTACCATGCCATCGTCTCCTCTTCTTATATATTCTATGATTAAGCACGATTGGTCTATTTGCAGTGATGTCTATGAGTATTTCATACTCGTAAATTGAGCAGGAGTAAGGTGTAGAGCTTCTGACATAAATGGGTTTTCCAGTGGTTATTTGTGCATATAATACTGCCATCTTTACTCCTAGTCCGAAAACTCCTCGCGACTGCCTGAGCTTGTATTTTGAGCCGTAAAATACCCTGCCGAAAACGTTAGGGACTTCATGTCTTGGAATACCTATGCCGTTATCTTCTACAGTTATTTCCACAAACTCTGCTCCATTGTTATTGCGGAGATTCACTAATATTTTGATATCTGGAAGTATTCTATACAGTTCTGTAGCGTCTAAAGCATTTTCAACTAGTTCTCTTATTGTCTGATATACAGCTCTCGTTGGATTAGAGAAGCCTGCTATTTCCTTATTTCTGTAGAAAAACTCAGCTGGGCTAAGTCCTTTATATTCCCTCAATAGCATGTCGTCTGTCAGCGGCATACTAATCCCTCATCAGCATCAAGAACATATTTCCCATTCAGACTAAGATATAAACTTTCAGCTAAAGATTCTCAAAAGTATTTATCTAAAGTCTCTACTTTTGGTTCAGGAGTCACTTCGGAGGTCTCTTCAAGCTCGGTTGCTTCTCCCTTCACGTAGGCTAGCATTTTCTTGGCTAGCTCAGAGCCTATTAAAGGTACTCTTGTTAATTCTTTAAGAGTAGCCTGCTTAAGATCATCTAGCGTTTTGTAACCATGATTGTAAAGTATTCTTGCACGCACTCTTCCAATACCCTTAATCTTAACTAACTCGAGAAGTTCTTTCTTAACTCCATGCCTTACTCTTTTTCTTAGTTCCAGTAAATTGCGTAGATGAACATGATTTCCAGTAATTTTACATACTTCGGAGGAGGCATAACATATCCACTCAGCAGTTTGTACTATTGAGTATAGGTCTCCTGGACCTATGTCAAATTTCTCCACTATAGTGTCTTCCGGGACTTCTTCTATCCAGTCTAAAAGAAGAAGTGCGGTCTTGGCTGAAGCCAAGGCGAACTCATACTCATACTCGTCGAAAGCTATTTCTTTCATAAGAACCCTGCTTATAGTGGGGGCTAATTCCTCCAGCATCGCCTCTATTATTCGTTTTTCTCCTCTTCTCAGATATAATTTCTGCATATCAGGGGTAAGTGAAATTATAAGCAAGTATTCATAACTCGACAACTCCTTTTCGCTTTTCAAATACTTCAGTAAAATGAGGGCAGTAAGAGGATCTATGTATAGGTCGCTTATTCTCTTGCCTAACGGAGTAGCTCTCAAAGCGGAATCATGTACTTCTAGCATATTATTATCTATTAGGAACTCCAATGCTTTACGAACTCCCTCAAGTAGAAGTCTTCCCCCTATCTGGCGAAAACATAAAGTATAAGAAAAGTTTTCTTCTAACTCATTAACAGAAGAAGCATATCCTGAGGCTATAAGAGCTAGAGTATGTACTCTGAGGTTCTTTTGTGAAGAAAGTTTAGAATAGAGCTTCTCGGGGCTTGCGAAGACGTATTCTTGGAGCAGAAAATCTCTCTCATCAAGTGTACGAGAGATTAGTATGGCTTCTCCTAACTTATCGTATTTAGGTCGGCCTGCTCTACCAGCCATCTGCTTATACTCCAGTACTGGTATAGGAACATATCCTACAGAGGGGTCGTATCTTCTATAATCGTGTATAATGACGCGTCTTGCCGGCAGATTCACTCCAGCTGCTAGCGTTGTTGTTGCGCAGAGGACTTTAATAAGATTATCTCGAAATCTTTTCTCAATAATTCTCCTTAAGTTATATGATAGCCCTGCGTGATGAAATGCACAGCCATCAGCTATCAGCGAAGCTAATTCCTTATTCAGTTTTGTCTGCGGAGGAGTTCGAGCTATTTCTTCGGAGATTTTTCTGAGCTCTTTCCGTAAGACGCTGGTAAGTACTCTTGAGGAAATTTTCTTCAGCTTTCTAGCAAGCCTTATCGTATTATTGCGTGTGCTGGTAAATACGAGTACCTGTCCTCCAGAATCTAAGCAATCAAAAACCAGCGATGAAAGATCATCTCCTCTACTAGGTATTTTAAGCTCACTTCCGTCATTAAAGTAGACTACGCCGTTGTAGTAAACTCCCTCTTTAAGTGGAACTGGTCTCCACGTGCTAGTTACAAGTTTCGCATTAAGCCACTCCGCAATTTCTCTAGCATTACCTATTGTAGCACTAAGCGCTACTATTTGAGGTCTATTTTTTATGAGTTTAGCTGCTGTCATTTCTAGGACAGGCCCCCTCTTTCCGTCCTGCAATAAGTGAACTTCATCTAGCACTACTACCTTTACGTGGTCAAGCCATTCAGGCTTATGACGGGTAAGGCTATCGGCTTTCTCGTATGTCGCTACTATAATATCATATTCGCTGAGCCAGGGATCTGATGAATCGAAATCTCCTGTCGTGATAGCTACTTTAATGCCTATTTTCTCAAACTTTTTGAACTCTTCGTACTTTTCGTAGGCAAGAGCCTTTAACGGAGTTAGATAGAAGGCCATGCATCCTTCTCTTAGAATCTTGCTGGTCATAGAGATCTCGGCAATGAGAGTTTTACCCGAGGCGGTCGGAGTCGCCATTACAAGATTTTCTCCTTCGAGGACCCCGGCTCTGACTGCCTGTTCTTGAGGAGGATAGAGTGTATCAATACCCTCCTCCAATAAAATATCCTTTACCTCAGCCGGTATCGGTAAATCTTGTATCTTCATGTAGGGTCCTTACGCTTTGACTCTTCTAATATATCCTGGTCGAGGCTCATATATAATTCCCTCACTCTTCCAGTGCCTTATAGCCTTCTCAACGAAGTCCTCTTCAAGTCCTTCCTCTTTAGCTGCTTCTAGCAGCTCAGTTATTCTCACAAGTCTTTCATCAGATGCAGCTTCCATATCCTTTATTAACTCCATAAGCTTTACAAGTTTTTCCTGTTGAGACCTAGGCTTTCCAGTTAATATTATGTCTATGTCGGGCAGTTTCGTCTCGACATCTAAGCCCACATTATGCAGAAAGTATGACATTAGTTCTATTGCTGCTTGGGCATCCTCTGCTGTAGCTACTCTTTTTAATGCCATCCTAGCATGAGCCTCCGTCAATCTCACTAATGCCTCAAGTTGTCTAGGAGTTATTGCAACAGGGGCTTCTGGAGACGCGGACTTAGAGCGCATTTCTAAATAAAATTCTTCTATTTTTTTCATAGCCTTCTCGCTGAGCTGAACACGTATATTCTTCCTAGCATATGCTATGTATTTTTTGAGTAGATCTATGGGAATTATGCCATCTTTTGAAGGAAATTCTCCTTTATGTATTTTAAGAACATGTTCTGTTAGAGCCTTGTCTCTCTCTAAATTCGGTGTATCAACAATTACGAATATGAGATCGAATCTGGAAAGTATCGTTATTGGTAGGTCTATGTTATCGACAATAGTTTTCTGCGGCAAATATCTTCCAAAAGCTGGATTAGCTGCCGCAAGTACAGCTGTTCTAGCGTTCAGTGTAGCCACTATTCCTGCTTTAGCAATGCTAACTGTTTGCTGCTCCATGGCCTCATGCATGCTGACACGGTCTTTATTATCCATTTTATCTATTTCGTCTATACATGCTATACCTTTATCAGCTAAAACTAATGCCCCTGCTTCTAGGTAAAAGTCTCCAGTTGTTTTATCTCTCACAACAGCAGCTGTCAAGCCTGCGGCTGTGGAGCCCTTACCTGTGGTATAAACGGCCCTAGGAGCTACTTGAGCTACAAATCTAAGGAGCTGAGATTTTGCGGTGCCGGGGTCGCCTACGAGAAGTATGTGTATATCTCCTCTTATTTTTACTCCATCGGGCAGGACTTTAGGTTCTCCTCCAAATAGCTGAAGTGCTATTGCTTTCTTTATGTAATCATACCCATAGATTGAGGGAGCTATAGACTTTATAATACGTTCTCTTATATTCGGATCTTCAGCTAATTTAAGAATTTCCTTTTCATCTTCTGGAGTTATTTCAATGTCTAAGAACCCTTTTTCAGAAGCCTCTATATAATTAGCCTCTAAGTACGTGTGAAATAGAGGAGGCTTATCTTTCTTAAGTGAATACTCCTGTTGTACCATTAAAACTCCTGATACAGAGACTCTGTCTCCAGGTCTTATAGTGTCAACAAGGTCCTCTTTTAACACTACTTCTAATGAACGAGGCAGCTGCCCTGGAGGAAGCTCCTCTGGCTTTTCCTGTATTACCGCTTTCTGCCAGTCTATATATTTTGACTTTTCTAAAACTAGCTCGAAGTTAGACTTACGTCTTCTTTTGCTTTTCTTCTTTATAGAATCTTCTAGTAAGTCTTCTTCTATCCCGCAGTAAGGACAGAAAGCTGGCTGAGAAAACCCTCTTCCCACTTGCAGTACTTTGACTTCTCCTCCACACTCTACACACCTAAATATAGCCTCATATAGTAGTTGCTTAACAGGAGTTATCTTAGTCACTATGCCCTCGACTGAAATTAACTTAAATAGGTGTTCTGACCGCAGCCTCCTGAGAGGAACAATGTCCGGGACCCCTCTAAATCTAGCATTAAAGTGTTCATGTTTTTGAGCATAATCTGACGCTTCTACTTCAATAAAATCTTTAACGGCTTTATTAGCCGCATCAAGACTTGACAAAGGATTTTCTTTAATTTCGTCAGCTAACTCTTTATCGTAAATCAGTAAATCATCGAAATCTATTATTAAGGATATAGAATTATTTAATATCATTTGCTTTACTCTGTTCCTATATTTAAATATTCCATCTTCTTGGAATGTTTTTAGGAAATCCAAAAACTTTCCTCTTAAATCAACAGATACCTGTACCTCCATACTACCTCCCTACAATTTCGTTTACAATAAATTGATCCCATGAGGAGAGAATTTTACATAAAATTATGTAGAGGAGTTCTTCTTCCCAAGTCATTCGGTTAATTAAATCATCTTGAGGAAAATGAGAAACCATAGCTAATTTAATTATTTTTTGTGTTCTATATTTAATTAAGTCGAGTAAATTTGATTTGATTAGAACTAGGTTCTTGGAATGGGAGAAAGATGATCTGCTGGCGATTTCGTGCTCCATTTTCTTAATGAGCGTAGCGCATCTGGCATAGAAGTCCTTGTTTAGGCGCTGAAGTTCTTCCTCTTTTTCCTCTTTCCATAGGACTTTAGCTATATAAGCGGGTGTTATCTCTTCTATTTCCTCTCTTTCTTCTCTTCCGTATGCTATTTGATCTGCTTGCCTGACGCTTTTCTCAATTATAGCCACTTCCTTAACAGCTTTCAGCAAAGTCGTGATAAAAGTCTTTGTTAGCATCTACATAGATTACGTTAAATAGGAAATAAAAGCACTCGTAAGAGATAGGCGAAAATATTCTCTAAGTATTATCCTTCTAACACTACTACTATTACTATAGCATATTGCTAAAAGAAGGCACGTTTACTTCGGTGAAATTTTCCTTGCTTCTCTTTCAGTCTCTCTTAACATTAGTATATCTCCGAGTCTAACAGGTCCTCTTACGTTTCTGGTTAAGACCCTTCCTTTATCTTTTCCTTCGAGGATTCTGCATCTTACTTGAATAACTTCTCCGCAGACACCTGTTCGCCCTATTATTTGTATAACTTCAGCTGGTGTAGCATCCATATATGGTTCTCTCTGAGGTCTTCTACTCATAGCGGATAAAGTTAAAAAACGAGTTATATTAATTTGACTGTTCTAAAGAGTTAAGAATAATGAATTTAGATGTTACGCTATTTTCCTGATTTAACCTTTATTTCTTGAATTTTCTGAACTATTTCCTCTACTAGTGATGCGGCGTCTCCAGGCTCTATTATACAAGCAGAGGCAGCGGCTACTTCTATGCCAGCAGCTTCTCCTAGCTTTCTCTTAGAAGGAACGTAAATGTAAGGTATCTTTTTCTCTTCACAAAGCAGTGGTAAGTGTGCTACTATCTCAGGGGGGTCTACGTCCTCAGCTATTAGAACTAGTTTTGCTAATCCTCGCTCTACAGCTTTTGTTGTCTCATTAGTTCCCTTTTTTATTTTGCCTCCACTAGCCTTAGCTAATCTTAAGGCTTCATAGGCTTTTTCAGCAAGGTCTTCTGGTACTTCAAATTTTACGTAAAATGGCTTACTTGACATATCCCTCACCTTTCATCGTTCATCTCAGTGTATGAGCTACTTTAGTATATATAAGTTTTCCTGCGCTTTCTTTAAAACTCAATTAATTTTCTCATATGGGTGCTGACAACTTAAGGTTTTTGGCGGGGTCCGCTCTCTAGTATAATGGCATGCGCAGAACAGCACTCATGCTTCGAGAGCGGACCCCCGATAGAAATAGTTCTCTACGCAATATACCTCTATCTCTCAGACCCAGAGCCTAAGACAAACAGCAAGAACACTAGCATCAATAGGCGTGAAAAGAAGCCGTAAAG
>QMSB01000061.1 GCA_003650815.1 Thermoprotei archaeon
TCATATACTATATTGTAGGTACTTCGCTGACTATTATAGCTTTGATAGGGGGGTCTATTTTCTGGCTAGGTAGGAAGCTCGGTAAAATCGATGATAGATTTGATAGAATAGATGAGAGATTTAATAGAATTGATAAAAAGTTTGAGGAAATTGATAGGAGGTTTGATGAAATCGACGAGAGGTTTAATAGTATTGATAGGAGGTTTGAGGAGAAGTTGCGTGGTATTAGGTCTGCTAATGTTGCTATGAATTCGCTTATTGTGGAGTTTTTAGGTATGAAGGGTGTTATTTCGGGTGAGGAGGCTGGTTTTTTGTCTCAGATTAGGAGGATTTCTGCTGTAGTTTCTAATCCTCTTACGAAGGAGGAGATAGAGTTTTTGAGGAGGGTTAGTAGTAAGAGTGTTGATGAGCTTACGCTTGAGGAGGCTGAGCGTATATCTGAGATTGGTAAGAGGTAGTGGTTTGAGGATGATTGTGAGGAGGCTTATAGGGTTTTCTTGATTGGTGAGTTTCTTAAGGCTTATATTAAGTATGTGAGGGGGAAGAAGTCAGCCCACGGTAATTAGTTCATCCCCTTTAGGTCTATGGGGGGCAAGTTTCATCACTTGTATATTCTATGTTTTCTTGCTATATAAGTCTAATTTAAGTTCTAGTACTTATTGTAGAATTCTGCTTTAATGAATTCTTTCCATATTACTCCTACTTCCTTTGGATCGTAGATTATGTAGTCTGGTAGCATTATTAGATTTATTTTCTTTAGGGCGTTGAGTGCTTTAAGTGTAGTGTCGTCTACTATGAATATGTATTTTGCTGGGTTTAGGGGTGAGGGTAGACTGTGATTAAGCTATTTCTCTTTAAAGTATTTCTCCTCTAGCTGGGAGAGTGACTATAATACACCATTCTCTTTCAGTATAGGTGAGACATACTAGCTCCCCTTAAAGTCGTGTAAACCTACTATTAGAGGATATTTTCTCTCACTGAACACGACTCCGGTAAATATACTTCATAGGATTGAACAGACTTATCTACTTTAGAGAGATAAGTATCTATAAACCAATTACTTCTCTCACGATACCTGAGCTTGAGTTATTTTTCTCTTAGAAAACGAGCTTAAATGAAATAACTACAGTCTCATAAGGCTTTGCTGAGCGCTCACCCATACTCTCATAGAATAAGTCGTCTTCAAGTACTCTGACCTTAATAGGCAGCTCACTGTCACTTAAATTGAGTACTGGTATAAAGCCCTAAGCATCTACTACACGGAGACCATTTTCTTCATACGGCTTCTCCAAGCGGACTAGAGTGCTTTAAGTTCGGGTAAAGCACTTAAATAACGTGAAGTAAGCTTATATATGGTAATTGTTAATTGTTAATTGTGAGTACTACAATAACATTAAGTAGGGAGACTAAGGAAATGCTACAGAGGCTTAAAGGAGACAAAACTTGGGATGAATTTCTATTAGAGCTTGCTTTAAGAGAGCAGAGAACCCGTATGGAAAAAGCCTTAAAGAGGCTGAGGGAGATACCGTGGGTAGAAGAAGATATAAAGTTAAAACTAAAGCTAAAAGAGTTCTAATAGATACAGATGTCCTTATTGATATTGAAAAAGGTTTCATAGAACCCCCTAACGCTATATGCTTTATCTCAATAATAACTCTCTATGAGTACATAAGGGGTAAGGCTGATTCTGCTGAAGCTAAAGAACTCCTTGAGGAAGCATTCAGTATAGTGCCGCTAGACAATAGTGTACTTCTTAAAGCATCAGAAATATGGAGGAGTCTTAAAAGAAGAGGTCAATTAATAGATGAAAGAGACTTGCTTATAGGAGCTACAGCAATAGTAAAGAATATGCCTTTAGCTACTAAGAATATAAAGCATTACGAAAGACTAACCGTATATGGGCTAAATTTTGCTACACTATCTTCAGAAGAATGAAAATAAACATGATATTACTGAACTCTAGTTACTAGCTTAAAGAAACTCCCAGTTTACTAGCCTTAGCCGATACTACTATATTCTTTTAGCTAATATTCACTGAGTTTCCCTATTTTCAATATTAACCTAGTAGTCTTTTCATCGTAAAATGGTTAAAAGTACTTTCACTTAAGTTATCCAGTAGTACTGTAGTTTATGCTGGTTTAACGTGGCCCCATTTTTCTAGTGCTCTTTTGAGTTCTTTGTGCGTTTCAGCGTATTCTTCTAGGCTAATCCCTTTGAGATATGCTTCAATAGCTTGTCTGACTGCTGCGGCTCCTGCTTTAGGTCCGTCGGGGTGGCCTAGTACTCCTCCTCCAACCTGTATTACTATGTCTGTTCCTAGAGCCTTTATTACATCGGGAATTATTCCTGGGTGGAGTCCTCCCGAGGAGACTGGGAAAGCTGGTTTAATGTGGTACCATTTCTGTTCTAAGTGGAAGATATCGTCTTTATCTGGTATGAAGTGTTCTTCACGCAGGATACGCGCGTGGTTAATTACATCTTTTTTCTTCGCCTCTAGCTTACCTACTCCTGGAGTCCCTACGTGTAGCTGGTCTACTCCAATGAGTCTGTATAGTTTGCAGAGAACATACATTGCTACGCCGTGGTGTGGGTTACGTGTAAAAGCTGCGTGGAATGCTCTATGTGCGTGAATCCCTAAGCCGTATTCTTCTGCTAAGTCGCGGATATAAGTTAGAGAGCTCCAGCCAGCTATGACTACGTCTACCATTACGAAGGGATTTCCGTAGTCAGCTACGAGCTTGAGTCTTTTCTCCATTTCTCTCACGTCTGACGTGATATTAGCTAGCCAGACTTTCTTTTCTCCAGTTTCTTTCTCAGCTCTGTCGATTGCTTTCATTACTGCTTCAGCTCTCTTTTCAAATTTACAGAAAGACTGACTAACTAGATTCTCGTCGTCTTTAGCGTAGTCCATTCCTCCCACAAGATACTCGTAGACTACTTCTTCTAGCTCATCGGGAGAATAACCTACCTTAGGCTTAGGTACTGTCCCTACTATAGGTCTATCATAAATTTTATAGATTTCTCTAACTCCTTTAATGCCTTTAACAGGACCCTTAAATCCTTTAATAAGCTTTTCAGGGAAATAGATATCTTCTACTCGTAGCCCCTTAAGAGCCTTCATTCCAAAGATATTTCCGGCGACAGCTGCTATGAATCCAGGCATATTTCCTTCTTCGAAAAGCTCTACTGGATAAGCTACTTTAACTAAATATGAGCCGTCACCTAGATCCCTGAACTCATACGCCTTAGCCATAATTTTCCATATTCTATTTGGTAGAACTGAGAGCGTAGTCCACGTACCTACGCTGCTTTCTGAAGCAACTCTACCAGCAGCTTCCTCTACTGAGAATTTTTCAGCAGGAGTTATTCTGAAAACAACTATAGCATCGTTTTCAAGAACGGGTTTATAGTCCTTTTTAACAAAAGTATTGTACCATTCAAATTTGCTCCCCAATCTAAACACCGCTTAAATATCTTCTCGTGCAGTATATTAGCCTATTGAACATTCCTCAGTAAGTACTTAGCCCAAGAGCAGTCTTTGCATAAGCCGAGATACTTGAGGACTAATAGATTGCACTGAAGACCTTTTCTACTACTTGGTATGCTTTTTCATATTTTTCATAGAGTTCAAGGTATTTCTCATGTAGCTCTAAATCAGGTTCATAGATTTCTTTAATTCTTACCGCCTCTTCTACAGCTTTCTCTACACTAGAGTAGGCTCCACAGGCGAGTCCTGCGAGAATAGCTGAGCCTAAGGCAGCTGCATCAGTTACCTCAGGTATTTTTATTTTAAGTCCAGTCACGTCGGCTTTAATTTTATTCCATAAGCGTAATCTAGTTTCGCCTCCAACCATAAAGACTTCGCTTACTTCAACTTTCATCTCTCTGAGAGCCTTTAGTACTCCTAAATACTGGTAGGCGACTCCCTCCAGTACTGCTCTAAACAGGTGAGCTCTAGTGTGACTGCGCAGTATCCCGAGGAAAACTCCTCTCGCTTTAGGATTTGGCTTAGGTAGTCGAGCTCCCCATAAGTAAGGATAAAACACTAGTCCATCGCAGCCGGGGCTTACTTTAGAGGCTTCTTCCTCAAGTAAAGCATAGAAGTCTGGCGAAGTCTCCTTGCTCAGTAACTCAATAAGCCACTGAAGAGATGCTCCAGTAGAATTCACTACCCCCTCATATTCATACATGTTTGGAGCAACATGGTAACAGCAGTCAAACCTATAGCTCTTGTCGGGTCTAGGCTCAGATAAAGGTACTTCAAATGCTGTTCCAGTACCAGTACCTATACACACTGATCCTTCCTTAAATACACCGGCTCCAAGTGCTTCACAAGGTCTATCGCCTCCGCCAGCAGCTACAGGGGTTCCAGACTTTAAACCAGTCTCCTCAGAAGCTTCTCTCGAAACCTCTCCTATGACTTCCCAAGAACCCTTTATCTCAGGTAAAATATCTACGGGAACACCTATAGCTTCACATATTTCTTCAGACCACTTTCCCTTCCTTAAGTCGAGTAGCATTGTTCGAGAGGCCATGCTGTAGTCTGTAGCTTTTGCTCCAGTCAATTTGAATATTATGTAGTCTTTTGGAAATAAAATTACGTGAACTCTATTAAATACTTCAGGAAGATTTTCCTTAATCCAAAGTATTTTAGAAGCAGAGAAAATATAATCACTTGGAAGCCCTGTCATCTCAAGTATTCTTTCTCTAGAAAGAATACTCTCTATTTTACGCTGCTGAGGAATAGTCCTATTATCAAGCCATATTATACTCCTGTAGAGTACCTTACCCTCTTTATCTAAAGGGACTACCGCTTCTCTCTGCGAATCAACAGATACTCCTATAATATCCTCGCCTTTAACTCCAGTCTCCTTTAGTAAAGTCTTAATAGCTTGAGATGCTGCTCTCCACCAGTCTTCAGGATCTTGTTCAGCCCAGTCTGCCTGCGGATAATAGATCTTGTGCTGGACTGAAGCCTTACCTACAATTTTTCCGTCAAGAGTGAATAGAACAGCTTTGCAGGCAGAAGTACCTGAATCTATTCCAAGCAAATAAGGAGGCTTATACACTCTTATTTAGTTTATCTAAAAATAAATACTTTAGCCTGTATTTCAACTATACTCTCCTGTGAATTACTCCTCAGTAGAGTATTTTCATGTCTTGCGTATAATTAGTAAAATAACTCTGAAAATAGTCTGAGAATTAAGTGCTTATTTTACTAAGATAGTTTAGCGAACTAGCTTAGTGTTTTATAGACGTTTTTTCGATATGTAAACAGTATGTCTGCCTCGGTTAAAGAACTAGTTTCTAAGATGACTTTAGAAGAGAAAGCTATGCTTGTTGTAGGCGCGGGTAAAGCGCGCCGCGTACCTGGAGCTGCTGGAGAGACGCGTGGTATTGAGCGACTAGGTATTCCTTCTATAGTTACAGCTGATGGTCCACAGGGAGTTAGGATAGAGGGTGATGGAAAGCCGTATCCCGCGACGGCTTTTCCTTCAGCTATAGTGCTTGCGTCTACTTGGAACCCTGAAGTAGTAGAGAAAGTGGGTAAAGCTATGGGAGAGGAGGCCAAAGAGTATGGTGTAGATATCCTTTTGGCTCCCGGTATGAATATTCACAGAAATCCTCTCTGTGGAAGAATCTTCGAGTACTATTCAGAAGACCCTATTTTAACGGGAGAAATAGCCTCGGCTTTCGTTAAAGGAGTTCAGTCTCAGGGAGTAGGAGCCTGTTTAAAACACTTCGCTGCGAATAATCAGGAAACTAATAGACGCTTAGTAGATACTATTGTTTCGGAGAGAGCTCTTAGAGAGATATATTTGCGGGGCTTCGAGATAGCTGTTAAGAAAGCTAAGCCCTGGGCAGTAATGAGCGCTTACAATAAGCTTAACGGAAAATACTGTTCAGAAAATGAGTGGCTTTTAACAAAAGTACTGAGAGAAGGCTGGGGCTTCGATGGACTAGTTATGACCGACTGGGGTGCTGGAGAAAATCCTGTAGAGCAAATGAAGGCTGGAAACGACTTACTAATGCCGGGTAACGATGACCAAGTGAAAGCAATTATTGAAGCAGTTAAGAAAGGTGAGCTGAGTGAAGAAGTCTTAGATAGAAACGTGGAAAACATACTAAAGGTAATTGTTAAAACTCTTGCTTTTAAAGGCTATAAGTACTCCAATAAGCCAGACTTAGAGGCTCACGCTAAAGTAGCCTACGAGGCGGCAGCCGAAGGAATAGTGCTACTCAAAAACAAGGACAGCACGCTTCCTCTAGGCAAGGAGACTAAAATAGCTGTATTCGGGACAGGACAAATAGAGACTCTTAGAGGAGGACTTGGAAGCGGCTGGACTCACCCTAAGTACACTGTAAGTATTCTCGAAGGCTTTAAAGAGAAAGGACTAAAGGTAGACAGCGAGCTCGCCGAAAAATATGAGAAGTATGTTGAGGAAATGAGAAGTAGAGAAGAATATAAGCCTAAGAGACCCGGCGTACCTCTGCCTCCTCCGCCTCAAGACTTTCTAAGTGAAGAAGAAGTAGAGAAGTATGCTGAGAGAAACGATGTAGCAGTAGTCGTTGTATCGAGGTTGTCTGGTGAGGGATGGGACTTAAAGCCCGTGAAAGGAGGCTTCTATTTAAGCGACGATGAGAAAAGCCTGCTGGAAAAAGTCTCTAAGGCTTTCCACAAGTACGGTAAAAAAATCGTAGTTATCCTCAATATAGGTTTGCCTATAGAGGTAGCTAGTTGGAGAGATTTAGTTGACGCTATTCTACTGATATGGCAGCCTGGACAAGAAGTAGGGCGAGTTGCAGCCGACGCCTTGATAGGATTAATAAATCCTTCAGGCAAACTCCCTACAACATTCCCTCGAGACTACGAAGACGTACCTTCGTGGAGCTTTCCGGGAGAGCCTCCCGATAATCCAGTGAAAGTAGTTTACTATGAAGACATCTATGTAGGATACAGGTACTACGATACCTTTGGCGTAGAGCCAGCCTACCCGTTTGGCCACGGGCTCAGCTACACGGAGTTCGAGTATAGTGATCTTAGAGTAGAAGTCTCAGCAGACTCCATCAAAGTGAAGTTCAAGGTAAAGAATGTGGGCAAATATCCTGGGAAAGAAGTAGCCCAAGTCTATGTGAGTCCACCTAGAGGAGAAATACCTAAACCTTTACAAGAACTTAAAGGATTCCATAAAACAAGATTGCTTCAGCCAGGAGAGGCAGAGGAAATAGAAGTAGAAATACCTTTGAGGCTTCTAGCAAGCTATAGCTGTGGAAAATGGCTAGTAGAGGCAGGAAAATATGAAGTAAGAGTAGGAGCATCATCAAGAGACATAAGGCTCAGGACAGAATTTACTTTAGAGAAGTCTCTATCATACGAGCCTTAGTTAGCTTAACTTACATTATTTTTTACACTTAATCTAGACATATTATAGTAATTCTTTAAACCGAAGTAAGTTTCTGAGATTCTAGTGTTTCATAGATAAGTGTACTTAATGTATTTCTTAGGTAGAGACGCTAAGAAAATAGAAATGGAATTTCTATCCTCAGAGGGATCTAATATAAGAATCTTTATTCAAGTAATCTTCCCACTCAGCGAGAACCTTTACTAGAGATTCAGAAATAAAGATCAATTATCTGGTAATACGAGTACCAGAGAGTATATAGGGCTTTGGGAACAAGAATACCGAAGCAACATTATTTACTAGATTCTCTCAGCTTAGCTACACCATAGAGTACTATGAGTAAAATAAAGAGAGCTAGACTCACTAAGTATGGGAGCCTTGGATTAATATAAGCAAGTGCTCCAGCTACTAAAGGTGATAGCACCCATATAGCTGTCTTCAAGCTCCTAAGAGAGCCCTCTACCATAGCTACTTCCTTTTCTGAAATCAAGCTGAAGTACCATTTCTTCTTGAAGACATATACTATAGTGTCTCCTAGCCTTGCAATATAAAACATTGCTAAGAGAAATATAAAGGGCAGAGACAACACCATAGACAGCACCCAGAACACGACTAGCAGAGTTCCCATTTGAAGAGCCTCAAAAGACTTCTCCTCACTTATCCTGTCAACAATATAGGTCGCAGTAACAGTAGCAAGCGAAATACTTGCCTCAACTAGAGCTATGTGAAGCAAATTACCCCCATATACTTCAATAATGTAGTACACTAGAGCCAGAGTAGGAGCAATACTCCAGGCTAAAGTAAACACTATCTCAATAACTAAGTAAAGCTTAAGCCTACTATATACCTTGCTCAAAGAAACCTCTACTTTCTCATCCTTTCTCTCCACTATTCTAACTGAATGTAAGTAAACCATAACAATAGCCGCTAAAACAATACTCACAGCTCCAGCGAAAATAAACCCTAATCTAATACAGCTGAGACCAGTACAAAGGACTCCGAGAACAACACCCCACACAGGATATGAAACCAGAATAGAGAGCTCTGGTAGCCTAAGATGCCATGAAAGAGCACTTTTCATTTCATCACCTGGGTAAACGTTCCTCTCATAAATAGAGTACACTGGATAAAAGTAGCTAGCAGTTTCATCTAAAATCATTCCAGCCATAAGGAAAAGAGGTCCCAGAACACCATACGCCATACCATAAGCAATCCTAGCTAAACCCTCAAGCAACTCTATTAAAGCCACACCTTTCCTAGCATCAACATAAGTGAAAACTCTGCCTAGAAAATAAGAGATAGGAATTCCTAAAGCCTCTATAATAGTAAAAAGCAGCCCCGCTTCCCAAACTTTCATACCAGACACAAGTACATAGTAAGGCAACATAAACCACGTAAAGAGAGTAACTGAAGTAACAGTATGGTAAATAATATATCTCCTAGCAGCTTCAGGAAGCTCACTCCACTTCAAAATAAGCCACCATAAAGCAACTGAATACTATCCTATTAAATTTAATTAGTAAATAAGGCGAGAAAACCTATTTCTTTGCCTTCACAACGGCTTTAACTATCTGAGCTCCCGAGAAAATAGAAGCCAGTAAGTTAAGTACAGTAAACACTAAGTCTCCCCCAAGAACAGCATATACTGTCAAAAACACTGAGCCAATAAAGTATAGAAGAGAAAGCCTTAAGGGAACATCTTTGCCAATACTTATAATCCATCCTGCAACAATAAACACTAGTCCCGCAACACCAATAGCTATCGTTAACACAGGAACATAGCTTCCCTCAACTATATAAGTTTATTAGTGAAAGCAATTAAAAATAATCATTTAAACCACTCTAATTTCTTTAAACAACTTCTTAAAACATTATCAAAGAAAACCCTACAAACCCTACTACTAAACAGTCTTCCCATATACTACAACAGGCTCCTCGCATACAAGCACTACTTTAGTTAACTTACTCTACTAGTAGTCACTTTTATTCCTGCTGAGAAACTAGTGTCTTATACTGATACTTAGAGCTTCCAAGAGAATTAAATACAAATACTATAAGCCAAGTATTCTCTTAAGCTCTCTCCAATTATAGAGATCTACTGCTTCTCTATACCTCTTATATCTACTCCAAATCTTCTTTAAATCAGAATCCTCTGTCAAAAGTGCGTCAGCATAAAATAGAGCTGTCGAGAAAATTAATCTATCAAAATAATCTTTTACTCCGAGGTCTAAAAGCCTATTTTCTTCCTCATCGACTCGCTCATCTACCAAAGGAGTCAGTTTGATTAAACCACTGTAGCGCAGAAACTCTAAGAAAAACCTATATTCTCTTCTCAGCCTACTCTTGAGAACAGGTTTTTCCTTAGACTCACTAATAATAATCCACTTAAGCTCAATAATAGACACAGGAGAAGCAATAAACTCAAACTCCTTTACACTAAGCAGTACCCTTAAATCACTCTTACTAAACTTATCTGTCTCAATACCAGCTAAAGGCATCAAGTAAGTCGTATCTAAGAGCAGCCTCATAGACCATATTCCTCCTGGACTTTCTCAGAGATTCTCTCAGCTTCTTCAAAAGATATTTTAAGCACAGGCTCTCTACTTAAAAGCTCTTTAAGAGATATAGGCTTCTTAATAATAATCTCTCTTTCAGTAACAATAGCGACTACTTCACCAGGAGCA
>QMSB01000062.1 GCA_003650815.1 Thermoprotei archaeon
CTAAGAGTAGTATTTGCATGCTATTATTTCTTCGGTACTTAATATTTATTTTTTATTAAGAGCTAAATGTAAGTCACGAAGTACGGACGTAGAGTAGAGTTACTATTTGTTATAATTTGTTAAAGTAGTTTAATTAAGTAGACGTTTTCAGAAAGTAAATCATATGTTATGAAAGTATATAAAAAATATAGGCGGTATCTATTTTAAGACGCCAGTATAGTAAACATTTGATGGAAGTTAAAAAGTATAGACGTTTTGAACGAGTAGGGGCTCATAGCCATATTAAGGGGCTAGGGTTAAATGATAAAGGAAGAGCCCTGCCCATAGCAGACGGGCTTGTAGGTCAGATACCTGCTAGAGAAGCAGCTGGTATCATAGTCGAGATGATTAAGAGCGGTAAGATGGCTGGCAGAGCTGTCTTACTGGCAGGGCCTCCTGGAACAGGGAAAACTGCTATAGCTGTAGCGATAGCTAAGGAGCTGGGCGAAGATACTCCTTTCGTAGCAATCAGTGGAGCTGAGATATACTCTAGTGAAATTAAGAAAACAGAGGTATTAATGCAAGCTATGAGAAAAGCTATAGGAGTTAGAATACATGAATTTAGGAAAATATACGAAGGACTAGTGACGGAACTTGAAATTAAAACTGACAGACATCCTTACAATCCTTACGCTCAGATACCTGTAGGAGCTAAAATAAGGCTTAAAACTAAAGATGAAGAGCGGACATTTGATGTGGATCAGGACATAACATACGAGCTTCTTAGTAAGGGAGTTAGAGTAGGAGATGTTATATGGATTGATGCTGAAACAGGGAGAGTGACTGTAGTGGGTAGAGGAGAGGGAGGCGCTAAGTATGATATATCGACATATAGACAGGTACCTCTGCCTGAAGGAAAAATACTCAAAGAAAGAGAGTTTGTACATACAGTCACACTACATGATTTAGACATATACAATGCTAGGAGAACAAGTATTATTTCTCTGATATTTGGTGGAGGAGAAGAAAAGGAAATCCCTCCTGACGTAAGAGCTCATGTAGATGAGCAGGTAAAGAAGCTTATAGATGAGGGGAGAGCAGAGATTCTGCCTGGAGTGCTCTTCATAGACGATGTTCACATGCTGGACATAGAGGCGTTCAGTTTTCTTTCAAGAGCTTTAGAGAGCGAACTAGCTCCAATAATCATACTGGCTAGCAATAGAGGTTTTACTAGAATACGTGGAACAGATATAGTTGCTCCACACGGTATTCCATTAGACTTACTTGACCGCCTACTTATAATTGAAACAAAGATATATTCTCGTGAAGAAATAAGAGAAATAATAAAGATAAGAGCAGCTGAGGAGAATGTGGAGTTATCAGAAGAGGCGCTGAATATGCTTACAGAGATAGGAGTAGAGCGGAGCTTAAGATACGCAGTTCAACTATTAACTCCAGCAAATATTGCTGCAAGGCAGGAAGGGAGGGAAGTAGTAGAAAAAGAAGATATAGTGAGAGTGCAGAAGCTTTTCAGTGATGTAAGAGAGTCCGCGAAATACTTAAAGACCTACGAAGAAAAGTTTTTGAAGTAACTTTACTCTTTAATTTTAAGACGCTTTTTAATTTTTAAAAAAATGCATGCAAAAAGTGTGGCTAGCGAGATCTGTCCCCAGTCTAGATACAGCAAATTCCTGTAACTAAAGATAAATGGATAAAAGGTAGCTTTCCATAAAATCCCTGAGTTAAGTAGTAGTAGGTAATGTGAGGCAGTAAAGAGGATAGAGGAGAATATTAGGGGGAAGAATGTTTTTTCGTCTTCTGCCGAGAAAAGTAGCACTGAGAAAAGCCAGTAAAGAAATGAAAATACTGCTAGTCTCCAGAAAGGATACCATGAAAATCTTTCAAGGTAACCTAGATAGAATGAGTATGTTGAAAGGTATTTCTCTAAAGGCAACATTTGAGATAATATTAAGATTAGTAGAGTTATAGTCATGGAGATGGTAAGGCCTATAATTCTATCCCTCATAATAATCGCCCCATAGATAATACTATGTTTGCTCCCAGTAAAGCCAGAAAATATATTGATAGGATCAATCTTAGAGCTCTTTTATGAACATAGCTCTTCACATATTTTTCTAAAAGAGAGCCTATGATCCTATCTCCGTCAAATACAACTATAGGAAGCATATTAAGAGCAGCTACGCTGGCGTTAACTGTAAATATCCATTCTAAAGCTAATGGAATTTCTATAGGCATTGGATTTAAGTAATACTGTGTTATTTCTATCCCCATGAAAGCCTTATCTCCTCTATGTCCTAAAATTATAGAAACATTTTTGATGAGGCCGTCTCTAAGTAAAGTGACTACTATTTTATCACCAGGCTTGTATTTTGAAAGTACTCTAGACAGATCAGTTATCGTAGAAATTTTTACATTATTTATTTTAACTATAACATCTCCTGGCATAATAACACCCTCAGCGGGATATCCCTTAATAGTTCTTATCACGTAAACACCACATGGTTTCTGATACCATAGTACTACAGACAGCAGCAACAGAGCTACTAACGCGATTACCAAATTAGCGAAAGATCCTGCAGATAAAATTCTTGTCTTACTGCGTAGCGATAATACTTTAAGCTTATTTTCATCCACTTCGACAAAACCAGCTACCAAAAACAGGATTACGGCAAATCCTGAAGAAATAATGGGCACTTTTTCACTAGCAGCAGCTATTCCATGAGCAATTTCGTGTACAACAAAAGCTATTACAATAGATAACACTAAGTAAGGTAAAAGAGGCCAGCCTATAGTTACTCCTGGTATTAAAAGGATCATTTCCTGTGCTTTTGAAGGTCTGTAAATAAATGAATATAAGTTTACATGAAGAAAATATACTATAAATCCCATCAATATGAATCCCATTATAGATGCTACATCAAACACTATATGCCATAATTTCTCATGCTTTGACGCTATTTTATACATTAGATGATTAAGTTTAGATGTACGATAAAAAAGTCCTAGCGGGAATATTTCTATACCTCTTTTTCTCAGATACTCGCTATGCCTGTAAAGTATCAAGTATAATACTAGCCAAAAGCCTGTAGTCAATATGAGCACTGAAGCCAGACTATTTGATGAGCCGAGCACATTAAAGGTTATTCTGCAGATTTTAAAAACTTATCCCGAGATTATACAAGACTATTCACACTTGATGAATACCGTAGTTATATAGATCTTAATAAATAATCATAGTAGCATGAGCATATTCTCGAAAAGCTTATTTATTTCAACTCAATTTATCCTCTGGGCCCGTAGTCTAGGGGTTAGGATGCCGCCCTTACGAGGCGGTGATCCCGGGTTCGAATCCCGGCGGGCCCACCTTCACCAAATCTTTCTAACTATGTAGTCTTAGGTAATATCTGAATATTTCATAACGTATGGTAAAACGCATTAATTAAGGAGTTCATTTGGGTAACAACTATTGAGCAGGTATTGGTGTCTGAGAAATGGACTTAAGTTTAATTTTTATATTTTTTATGAGCATAGAGAGCACATTTATTAGTTCCTCATTGTTGTCTTCGAAGAGTATTGCTCCGCACTCAGGGCACGTGAAATCTAAGTCATATGCTTCTTCTATAGTGAATCTTCTTAGACATTGTAGACAGACGTAAAAGTTATTGTTTTGCTCGTAGCTCATCTTTCTTTCTAAAACCCTTATAACTGCTTTTATTCTTCGCGTAAGGACATTTACTATATTCTCATCTTTTAATCTCCAGTAATATGTATACCAACCTATGTTTTCATCTCTTTCTCTTCTATATGTAAGGATATCTGCTTCATGTAACTTTATTAAAATTTTGCGGACTTCATTTGGATTATCTACCTTAAGTATTGAAGCTATTTCTTCATCCGTGGCTTCTCCTCTCTCAATAATTACAGCAAGTACTTTAGCTGCTAATGGACCGCTGATGTCGCTAGCGTATTCAAGTAGTAGTTTGCGTCTCAGAGCATTTATGTACGTTTTTCATCACCTCGATTACCCTTTTTCCTCGTTTCTGCGGTATTATCTTTAGTTTAGCTGCCTTATATTCTTTCAGTAGACATTTTCCTTCAAAGAGTTTATATAGGAATACAGCAAGTGCTGCTACTTCACTATGGGGTTGATTTCCTATAGCTACATTGTAGTCTGCAATGTAGTAGAATTCTTTAGGGACTTTTTGTGACCCAACGATTACTAAAATGTCTTTATTTTCTCTTTTTATTCGTTCAAGAATGTCACTAGCCTCTATGTTTTCCCCGTACATAGTTAGGTGGACTACTATTCCTCCCTGAGCTTTCCATGTCGATATAACTTCCCTCCAAGGCCTGCCCATTTCTATGAAAAATTCTCCCCCCCATGTTTTCACGACCTTATTTATAGTTTCTTTAATCTTTGGGTCAACTGTATCAGAGAATATTATTCCGCTAGCGCCGAATGCTCGTGCAACTAAAGCCACGTGAGTGCTTACTCTTTTATCTCTTTTAGGTCTATGACCATATCTAAGTACTACGACTTTCATTATCTTTGGGCTACTTTTTAGGTTTCTTTATTTCTACAATATCTCCTAGAGTTAATTCATACGAGTGCCTAGGGGTTTCATATGTGTATGTCTCTAGCTCTAAGTCTTCTTCAACAACTAGATTTACCTTTAATACTCTCTCAAGCTTTCTGGCTAGCTCTATTGGAGGAATGAGTCTTCCTTCTTCTATCTTTTTTATTACCGATTCTTTTTCACCTACCATTTTAGCTAAGACTTCTCGAGTTAACCCCATCATTTCTCTGGCTTCTTTAATGATTTGAGCATAGTCTTCGACTACAGTGAATTTTAAGTCTTTAGGAATGCTTCTCCTCTGAGGTTTTGGTATATGGATACTCTGTCTGCGAGTCGTTTTGGATAATGGCTGAGCGTCTCTGTATCTGCTCGCGCATTTTTTACATACAATTACTTTGACTCTATCTATAGTTATGGAGTAAGGTGTTCCTTTTATCTCTCTGCCGCAAAGCTCGCAAGTAGTTATCACAAAGATATATCTCCTAGAACCTTTTTATTTCTTATTAAAGTGTTTTTCTAATTGAGCAGACAATACTTATCTTTAGGTTAAAGAGTATTAAGGATAATGAAGCGAGAAAAAGTTAGTGTATTGGATTTGATTAAGATAAGGGCTATTGCTAACTATCAATATGGACATGGAGTAGGGGATATTCTTTTTTCTAGAGGAAATGATATTTTCATCTCTAGGGCATCTACCGGGAGGATACGTTATATTTATTTGAGAGACTGTTTAATTGCTGTTTTAAGAGCGTCTGATTTTATGTTGTTATTCAGTATTAAAGGCGCACAGCTAGTAAAAGAAGCTGTTCCTCCGCCAGCTTTAAGAGTTGTAGTTAGAAATGATGTAGCGAGATTTATCGCAGAGGGTAAGAGTGTCTTTGCAAAACATGTAGTTGATGTCGATAAAAATCTTCGTGCAGGAGATGAGGTTTTGGTAGTAGATGAAGACGATAATCTTCTCGCTGTAGGGAGACTAGTATTAAGTCCGTTAGAAATTTTTTCCTATAAATGGGGACTAGCTGTTAGAGTACGCAAAAGTATTGGTTTGAATGATTCTCCTTAGAACGTCTGGAAGGGCGTTTATTGGAACTCTTATCTGTTTTCGAGTATCTCTATCTCTTATAGTAACCGTGTTATCCTTAAGTGTTTGAGAATCTACTGTTATGGCAAATGGAACTCCTATTTCATCGTATTTAGCATACCTTCTACCTATGCTGCCCTCCTCGTCGTAGACTACAGTGAATTTTTCTTTCATGAGCATGATGTATATTTGTCGGGCAATTTCAGGCAGCTTTTCTCTCTTAACTAGAGGTAGAACAGCAACTTTTATTGGTGCAATGTCTCTTGGAAGTGAGAGCACTATTCTTCCGTCTTCTTCTCTATAAGCATACTCTAAAGTAGCATAGAGTAGTCTTTCAGCACCAAATGATGGCTCGCTCACGTGAGGTATGAAGCGCTCATAGTACTTTTTCTCAACAATGATTTTTATTGAGTCTTTAGATATTTTATAGCCGTCCACCTCAACAAATCCTCTTTCATGGAGACTCTTTTCTACTTCTTCAGGAGGCATTAAGAGTAGCTTATGCATGATTTTCGGTGGAATATCCTTGCTAACGACTTGAAGCTTCTTAACAGTACGGGGAGTTTCGAGTTTCCTATATGCTCTAAGATCTTCTTTACTATATTCCATGTGTCTCCTTAGGTCATAGTTGGTTCTATACGAATGACCGGATACTTCTACCCAGCCCCATCTCTCAAGATAGACTAGTTGGTCAAATGTTTGTTCCGCATAGTGGGCTCTTTCGCTTGGTCCTTTCTCTATGAAAATCTGTTTTTCGAAGGGGATTCCAAGCGACTTTACGAAATCTACGCTTATAGCCATAAAGTATGCCAGCCACTCATTTAATATATATTTCTTGTCTAATGCTTCTCTAACTGTTATCGTTATTATCCGCTGTTCCAATGGTGTGGCTTTTTCTTCACTGAAAGGAATTACCCTTACTTCTCTGTCTAGGACTTCTGGGAGCAAGTGGCATTGTGGATATTTGGGATCGAAGAATAGCTCGATTTCCATGATAGTAAATTCTCTAAGTCTTATAGGTCCCTGCCTAGGTGAGATTTCATTTCTCATAACTCTTCCTATTTGAGCAATTCCGAGAGGTAGTTTTCTACCGCTGATTTCATATATTCTCTTAAATGTAAGGAACATTCCTTGAGCGGCTTCAGGTCTCGCATAACCTATGTCGTAACTGTAGGGTCCTATGGTGGTTTTAAAGAGTAAATTGAATTTAGCTACAGAGGATAGTTCTCCTCCGCATTCAGGGCATCTTAAGTTGTTTTCACGTATTATTTTATCGAGTTCGCTTTCGTTGAGGCCCTCAGCATTTATGCCTAGGTTTTCTTCTATTAAATGATCTGCTCTAAATTTTCTCTGACACTTCTTGCACTGAGTTATATAGTCTGTGAAGTGTTCTACATGACCTGAAGCAATGAATACTTTTTCTGGACTAATGATAGGGGTTGTAATTTCTACTATAAAGTCTTGGTGCTTCAGGACGAAGTATTCTCTCCATTTATTCATAATATTTTGTAGCAGCAGAGTTCCTAGAGGACCTAAGTCTATAAATCCGCTAACTCCGCCATAAATTTCGTAAGACTGCCAGAAGAACCCTCTGCGTTTAGCGAGCTCTACAAGCTTCTCGTATTTATCTGCCTTCGTCATCTTGACCACTTGATAAATTAGTCAGAGTTTATAAATACTTTATGTAGTGGTTAATTCAAGTGCTTTAAAATGTGTCAGATTGTTAAGCTGCAGAAGATGCGTTTATGTAGATCTTCTACATGTTTTGCCCATGGTATACTATTTTAAGCTTGATACTTTAAAGTATACATGAGTCTAATTGAACTATACTTGAGAAAACCTAATGTATATTTTTATGGTAAAGTTCAAGAGCCTCAAGAGGCAGAGTATCTGATAGTAGGTTGCCCTTACGATTCAACTGTCTCAAGAAGACCTGGCACTAGATTTGGGCCATTTGCGATTAGGTGGGCGTCGCTTGAAATAGAGTCTTTTAGTTTGAGGAAGCTTGAAGACTTTGAAGATATTAAGGTAGCAGACTTGGGTGACCTGATACCAACCTATTCAAGTATTGAAGATTATTTAAATAGGCTAGAGAGAGTTTTATCAGAGATAAAGAGGGAGTATTCTAAGGCTAGAGTATTTGTAATAGGAGGAGAGCATACAGTATCCTATGCTTGCATAAAAGCTCTGGACAAGAGTACAGGAGTAATTATATTTGACGCTCATATGGATTTAAGACAAGAGTATCCGTATGGTAATCCATGGACTCACGCCACAGTTTCTCGCAGAATATGTGAATATCTAGGACCAGAGGCTGTTCTCTTGGTAGGAGTTCGTGCTTTCTGTAAAGAGGAGTACGAGTATGCGAGAGGCCATAAAATAAACTTTATATCAGCTCTATCAATCAAAAAGAATCCCGCGGATTCGTTAAAAAATATCTTAGAATGGTTATCTTCTCAAAAGTATTGCTATTTATCAATAGACATGGATGTTATAGATCCTTCACAAGCTCCCGGAGTCTCAACGCCAGAGCCCGAGGGAATAACTGTATCGACTTTACTTGACTTACTTTACAACATATCTGAGTATAAAGAGATTTTCAGAGGATTTGATTTAGTTGAAGTTTCTCCACCTTATGATCCTTCAGAAATAACTTCCTCTGCTGCTGCTAAGATCATTATGGAGGTAATGACGTACTTTAGTGCTAAAAACTAACTTTCTTCAGGAGTTTCTAAAGCAGTAGAAGAAGCCTTTACTCTTTTCACTATAGGCGGTCTGACTTTCATTATTATCTTATAGCCACAGTATGGACAGTGAACTCCTGGAAGAATACTCATTTCTTCTTGGTCGAAAGTTTTTCCACATTTCATACACTTATACCTTTTCCATGAGAGTTCAGACACGAAGTTAGAGTAGAGGAGGTAATATAAAAGGTTTTACGAGAACTTCATTCATCGGTAGTAGTATCTAATGATTACATCGCTATCCAACATAACAATATCTTAATTATATTTTAAAAGCTTGAATAAAACTTAACAAAGATTTCAAGTGAAGCTCTAAGATGACCATAAGGCTTAATATAACTTAGAGCAGATGACTTAAGTAGTTTTCTATGATTTCTTTAACTAAAATTCCCTTAATTAATTTTGTAATATCCTACTTTACCTCAAAGTTATTACTGAATATTTTATAGAACTGAAGAGCAGGATTAGAGTAAAGCTTATTACTTAATAGGCAGTATATGAAAATGGCTCCGGGAAGAAAATGAGCGAGATATGCCCTATATGCGGGTTACCTAAAGACCTGTGTGTATGCGAAGCGATATCGAAAGAGGAGCAGCAGATCAGAATACGACTGGAGCGGAGAAAAGGCAGAAGAGAAGTGACTATAGTCGAGGGTATTGATGAGAAAGACTTTGATTTATCTTCTCTTGCGACTAAGCTTAAATCTAGACTAGCCTGTGGAGGAACAGCTAAAAATGGCAGAATAGAACTTCAGGGAGATCATAGAGAAAAAGTCAAAAACATTCTAGTCGAAATGGGGTTTCCCGTAGAAAATATTATAGTAGAGTAATTATTTAATAATCTTTTGAAGGCTATAAAGTTTCTTTATTCTCTTGTCTCCTCCTATTTCTTTTATTATTCTCCTTACAGCACTTGGGACTAGGTCTTCCCATAAAGGATTTCCTTCAGCTATTAGTTTTCTGATATATGTTCCTTCGTATTTTTCTCTATTAAAAAACGGTATAGGATCTACAGGTATATTTTCTTCTTCAAAAAGTAACGTTGTCAAGGGATCATTTGAGTATACTTTACTAAAAGGAGGGGAGCAGTACTTAACTACTCTTACCCAAAAAGCATGTTTAGAGTCTGTGTCAGGAATAGGTACTATTACACATTTCTCGTATACTCCCTCCTCAATTAGCGTCTGCCATATCATGTAAACTCTCTCACCTAAGGTAAAGGGGTTGCGTAATGAATGCGAGTACTGACTACTTCCTACGCCTATGATTAATCTTTCTTCACGACCAAGTATCCATTTCACGGCTAATAAATGACCCTTGTGAAATGGCTGAAATCGCCCTATGTATAAAGCAGAGGACATGAAATTTACTTGAGTAAACAAAATATAACACTATCTTAAAATGTTAGCAGAGGCTGTGTTAACCAAGACATTACTATAAACAAAATCTTTAGTGAAAGAAAGTAAACTACCATAGATAAGATCGAGCAGTAAAAAGCGCCGTTATCATCTATTTTATTTAAAAATAGATATATAATGAAAGGATATGGAATGAATAGTAGAAAATTTTCCATAAGTGAATATTTCCTAAGAATCATAGGCAGCATAGTAA
>QMSB01000063.1 GCA_003650815.1 Thermoprotei archaeon
CTGAAGTATAGATAACTCTACTGTTTAGCCCTACCTCACATGCATGGTTCATAGCGCTTATGCGGACTCTCCACGTGGATCCATTTAGCAAAATAGGCTTATCAGTTATAGAAGAGACGAAGTCTAGGTACTTGATTAAGGCGTCGCTTGTCTCACCAAATATGTCTACCATACAGGGAATACCCGTTTTATCGCTCCATTCTTCCTGTAGTAATATCAGTTTTTCAGCCTCCTTTCTGTCAAATAATCCTCTTCTATGGTCCTCAACGATCTTGTGTTTTCTATAGAACATGCATCCTATAAGCACCGTAGGATTTACTGGGCTTCCTCCGACTTCTACTCCACCGA
Source organism: Thermoprotei archaeon (assembly GCA_003650815.1). GTDB lineage: Archaea > Thermoproteota > Thermoprotei > Thermofilales > B15-G2 > B15-G2. The sequence goes on from QMSB01000063.1 coordinate 349, forward strand.
TTGTTACTAAACATTTCTCAGAGCTATCCACGTTAATTTCAGTCAGCGAGTTCTTTAAAGAACTTTAGTCTTCTCACGATCTCTCTGATAGTTCTCTTGTCCAGAGTTTCTTCTTTAGAGAGAATATACCTATAGACTCTTTTAGGCTTAAGTATAGGTACTCCTTCCCATTTTCTCTGCTTAATTGATACGCTTCCTGTTATGACCAGTACAGGCTCTACAGGTACCTCTAGTAAAGCTTTTAGTCTTTCAGCGTATTCTTTCACCTGAGAGACAGGAGACCTTATAAGCCTGTAGTCTCTTACAGTAAATCTTCTTTTCCAGAGCTCTCCTTTGAGCGGTATTAGTCTACCTCCTTTCCAATACTTGACTTCTATAGCAAAAACTCCTGTTGGACCTACTACAACAAAGTCTATGTCTCCCTTGAAGAGGTCTACATCTGGGAACACATGATAACTTCGAGGAAGAGATTTCAGCCTCCTAAATACTTCCATTTCGCCGCGCACACCTTTCCTATATCCGACAGCACGCTTAGTGCAAATCCCTGCTCCAATAATTAGTGTTACTGAAGTAAGCGTAAGTAGAAGCCTAAAGATAAGTTTCTCTAAAGGAGTAAGAGCCACTACTAGTGTGAGAATAGAAGAAGAGAGTATGAGAACTAGAGCAAGATAAGAGTATGTTCTTGTCAATTTAGTTAGTCTGGCTGCTACTCTGCCGTGAATTCGAGCCACTAATCTACCATAAGTAGGTTAAAAGAAATAAATTTTAGGCGGAAAGAGCTTTGCCTACTTCTTTAATAGGAAGAGTCACCTGTGTTTTCTCTCTTAAGTCCTTAATAGAGACTTTACCCAATTTAGCTTCTCTTTCACCGATAATAGCTATGTAGCGAAATCCTGATTTCAGCGCATACTTGATAGCATCTCTAATGCTCCTGCTAGTATAGTCTAGTGAAACTTGTATATTGTTGCTTCTCAGAACATTTGCTACATTAAGCGCCTCTCTGTAGAATTTTTTGAAAAAGAATACGAGGACTTTTTTCTCCTCAATATTCCATGGCTCTATCTTATTTTCTCTTAAAAGCATAGCTATTCTATCAACGCCTAGAGCAAACCCTGTCGCTGGAAGCGATGGTTGTCTATATAAGCCTATAAGCTCGTCGTATCTTCCGCCTCCCCCTATAGAGAGCCTATTCCACTTTTCTCCTTCTCCTCCATAAGCCTCGAAGACCAATCCTGTGTAATACTCTAGACCTCTGACGATTGAGCAGTCTAGTCTAAATAAGTCGAGTACTTGGTACGATTCGAGAAGCTCTACTAGCTTACTGAAAAATTCCGCTAACACAGGATCTATTTTTGCAACATAGTCTGGAGAGTCCTCCAAGGGTATGATAGTGGAAGAAAAATTAGCTATTTTCTCGCAGACTTCTTGAGGCAAGTTTAGTCGAAGAAGGTTTTTGAGAAACTCTTCTTCTCCTATCTTTTTTCTCTTGTCTATGATTCTACATACATCTTGGAATCTACCTCGAGGTACTTTCATAGACTCTAAAGCCTTCTCGACGAGCCTTCTATCACAGACAAGAATCCGTAGATTAGGTGTATTTATGCTTCTAAGGCACTCTGCAGAAAGAGCCATTATCTCAGCATCTGCCTCCACGTCTTGAAGACCGACGAGCTCAACTCCAAACTGCCAGAATTCTCTCCATCGGCCAGCCTGAGGCTCATCGTATCTCCAAGCACGGCCGAAGTAACACCACTTTATCGGCTTAGGTAGCTCAGGGCGAGCAGCTATAGCTCTGGCTAGAGGAACTGTGTAGTCAAAACGTATGCCTAGTTCGCGCCCTGCTTTATCTTTAAACCAGTAAATTTCATTTATTACACCCGGACCAGCTTTCTTTTTAAGTATCTCTAGGTGTTCTAGTATAGGTGCTTCTACGGGAGAATATCCCCAGAGTACAGCTATTTTAAGAAACTTTTCTCCAAGCCACTTCAGTGCTTTCCACTCCTCAGGAAGATAGTCTCTAAATCCGCGAGGAGGCTGTAGCACCGTGAATGCAAATCACCTCTTTTCTAAACTGATAGCAGTATATAAGTTTGTACTCAGAGAAGGCGACGAGAATGTCTATATACAGTAGTTTAGCAAGTAATCTGTGAGCCCCCGCGAACGTTTCATGAGAGCGCTTCTCCTCGAGGAGCCGGATAAAGTACCCATGTTCGAGCTAGAAGTTCAGATAGCGGAAAAAATAGTGGGTAAAAGACTGATCACAGGAGACGAGTACCGTAGGCTTCTAAGAGAGGGTAAGGCTGAGAAGCTGCTGAGGCACAATGTTGAGGTTCAAGTAGAAGTATGTCTCAAACTAGGCTATGATGCTGTCAGAATACACGCAGTACCCGACTTACCTGAAGCTATAAGGCTCGTCCGGAAAATGGCTCCCCAATTAGCTATAATAGGCTCAGCTGATGGAACACTCAGCGTCCCGGGAAGTTATGCTGATTTCGCTAAGCTAATCCACAGAATGAGGAAGGAAAGAAGCCAGCTTAAGAGAGAGCTAGAGGAGTCTATTAGAAGAAACATAGAGTCAGCTAAAGCTCAGTTAGACGCTGGAGCAGATGCTATTATAGGATGTAGTGACTACTGTACAAACAGTGGGCCTTTCTTAAATCCGAGAGACTTCGAGGAGCTCATAGCATTCTACTTGAAGAAGCTTGTAGACGCGGTTCATAAGAAGGGTGGACTTTACATAAAGCATACTGACGGCAATCTCTGGCCTATAATAGATATCCTAGTCTCTACAGGCATAGATGCTCTGCACTCAATAGACCCTACTGCAGGCATGGATATAGGTGAAATTAAAGAAAAATACGGCGACGTACTTTGTCTATGTGGAAATATAGATATAGGAGTAATACACAGAGGTTCTCCCAAAGAAGTCTACGAAGAAACGCGGGCCTGCATAAGGAAAGCAGCCTATGGGGGCGGCTACATACTGTGTACAAGCAATGTAGTAGAAAGAAGACATCCTGTAGAGAACGTGCTGGCTATGTTTAAGGCAAGAGATACTTATGGAGTATATCCTATCAGTAGGCTCTAAGCCCTACTACAAAGTTATGTAGCTTCGGTCTAAACTTTACTATCTTCGTGTTCTCTCTTGACGGATGAACCCTATTAGTCAAAAACGTGACAAACAAATCTTGCTGAGGATCTATCCATATAGAAGTCCCCGTAAAACCTGTATGTCCATACGAGTCTTCTGAAAATAGGTCTCCACACGCCGCTCCTCTATGCTTGAGCTGCCATCCAAGCCCTCTCCTACTCTCAAGCCCCTCTGTATGGCAAGTAGTCATGACTTCGACGCTTCTCCTAGACAGAACACGAGTACTTCCTATAGAGCCCTTATTTAACATCATCTGGGCGAAAATAGCTAAGTCAAGTGCTGTCGAAAAGAGACCCGCGTGTCCGGCAACACCGCCCATAGCGTAGGAGTTTTCATCATGAACCTCCCCCCACACCAGCTTCTTCCTCCACTTACACAGTTCTGTAGCAGCTATCCTAGACCTGAGCTTCTCAGGAGGATTAAACATAGTGTCTTTCATGCCTAGAGGATTGAAGATTTTTTCTCTAGCAAAGAGATCTAGTCTCTCACCTGATATTTTCTCAATAATATAGCCTAACAGAATGTATCCTAGGTCGCTGTATACTACTCGGGTTCCCGGCTCATATACTAGACTTACTTTTGAGCATATTTCATTAACTACTTCTTCAGCAGAGCTACACCAGCGGTAGAAAGCTATGTGCGCGGGGAGTCCAGAGGTATGTGTCAGCAAGTGCTTTAAAGTAACTTTTTCTTTAGCTAGTCCCTTGAACGAGGGCAAAATATCCTGTACTCCTTCATCTAAGTATATTTTTCCTTTCTCAACTAAAATCATTATACTTGTAGCAGTAGCTACTGGCTTAGTCAAGCTAGCAAGGTCAAATATAGTGTTTTCTTTCATAGGAAGCTTCTCTCCTATTATAAGAGAGTACCCGTATGCACTACAGTATCCTAGGCCTCGGCTACATCCTATAGCGATTACTGCTCCTGGATAAACATCTCCCACTCGCTTCTGAATAAACTCGTCTAGCTTTTCTAAGCTATCATCATAGAAACCCATGTAGTTTAGAACATCTAGATTTTTCACAGTGAACTATTTTCACCTAAGCTTAAATTATTAAGCATGAGTTCGACAAAATACTGTGATAGGCACAGTCATTAACACCATCGGTGTACTGCTCGGAGCTTCTCTCGGACTTATCTTACGAAAACAAATACCAAGAAAGATATCCGAGAAAATATTTAATGCAGTAGGCTTATTCACAATAGCTCTCGGAGTACTTATGTCGAATTCTATTAAAAGACCCCTAGCAACAATCTTTGGACTCATCATCGGTAGCGTTATCGGCAGTTATTTACACATAGAGGAAAATCTAGGTAAGGTGAGTAACATAGTTAGAGCTAAGGAATCAAAAAAGTTCGTCCAGGGAATGTTAACAGCATTTATGACTTACTGTATTGGACCCATGACTATAATCGGAGCTATTGAAGACGGACTAGGTAATCCTTCTATAATATTAACTAAAGCGATAATGGATACCTCAGTCTCAGTGACATATGCAGCTGTCTTCGGACCTGAAGTCTTATTGAGTGCTCTTCTTCTGCTGATCTATCAGGGAAGCATAGCACTGTTAGCGCTATACATAAAAGACTTTCTCACAGAAGCAGTTATTCACGATATTACAGGAGCAGGAGGAGTAATGCTGATAGGACTTGCTCTAAACATACTTGAAGTCAAGAAAATTAAAGTAGGAGACATGCTGCCAGCACTAATCGCAGTACCGCTTCTAGGAGAAATCATTAAAACATAGTCCTTATATACTATGCTACCATTAAGCTAGAGTGTTGGTAGAGTTCGATGGTAAGAGACCTAAAATAGGAGAAAAGTGCTTCATAGCTGGCTCTGCCTACATAATAGGAGATGTTGCTATAGGGGACGAAACGATCGTAATGTTTAACGCCGTAATCAGAGGAGATTTAAATAAGATAATAGTTGGCAGAAAATGCTCTATTCAAGACAATGTCACTATTCACGCAACACCTAAGCATAAAACTATTATAGGAGATGAAGTCGCGGTTACTCACGGCTGTATACTAGAGGGATGTGAGATAGGAGACGGCACGTTGCTTGGAATGGGAGCTGTTGTACTCGAAGGAGTTAAAATCGGCCGTAACTGTATTGTCGGGGCGGGTGCCGTAGTCTTAAATAATACAGTAATACCCGACAATAGTATTGCAGTGGGTGTACCGGCTAAAGTCGTAAAAAATGTGTCTCAAGAACACTTAGAGTACTTGAAGCATGTAATTCAGACATATCAAGAGTTGCGAGAAAAGTATTTGAGTAAACTCAGTAAGTAATTTCAATATGTTTTAAATAAGATATTTGTTTGAGTAAATGAGATTGGTAGTAGATGATGATAATCCCTCGGCAGATAGGTGAAGAAGGTCTGGAGCTCTGATGAAAGCTCCACGTATATGCATTAGATAAATATCTTCTATTTTAGAAAGTTTGATAACGTCTCATAGTGATATACTTTAAGATACTTAGAGTAAGTTAGTAGAGAGTGATGTCCTAAAGTATTGAACATTATTTGTCTTTAAAATAATTTTAATAGACTATTTTATTCAGATGTTAATATTTAGTTAAAAACCAAATATAGAATATTTTTTGTTAATAGTTCACTATGAGAGATTGTTGAAAAGGTTTTAAGTGCGCGCGGTATAGATTAGAAGAAGCTCGTATGGTCAGTCACTACGAGCTAAAACAAAGATTCATGAATCATCCCTACATAAGAAGACTTTATGAACAAGTGTATGAAAAGTACTTAGAAAGAGCCACTAATTTGGATGATTTAAGGAGAATAGCTGAAGAATTCTATCATAAGGAAGGCGAGCTGTTAAGTAAGGTAAGAAGAGAGTTTTCTAACGGAGTCTCTTTAACTAAATATATTGACTTAATACAGGATTTTGCTTTAGCACTAGTTCTCAGAGACTACTTGGGATGCTTTAGAGAGGTATATGGAGGAAAATGCGGCATATTATACCTGGCTGAGAAACAGTTTGTAGCTAAGATGAGAGAACTCCGCCTAGATTATGATGAAATATTTGAGATAATCAAGTACATAACTCATCCATGTCTCATTTACGAAATGGGTGTAGAGAAAAACGGACAGCTAGAGAAAATCCTCGATCTATATGATGAGAATAGAAGGAAGATCATAGAGAAGTACGTGAAGTGCCTACAAGAGATAGCGGTTCTCAATAGTAAGGATGAAACTCGAGAAAATGAAATAAGAGAGATAATCAGCTTAATGCTACGTAAAAAGCTCTATCTGCTAATGGCCTACATATTTTTGTATATGAGTAAGCCGAAAATAGATCACATTCTGTAATTTTTCATAGTATTCAGCACTAACCTTTTAGCGTACTCTAACTTCTCGTCAAGCTCTCTCCTATTTTCTGCCTCTACAGATATCCGTATAAGGGGTTGAGTATTAGATGCTCTAATGAGGAACCATCCTCCGCTGAAATACGCTTTGACGCCGTCAATCGTATTCACTTTCTTGTACTTACTTTTCAGTATCTCGGAAATCCTCTTAACTACTTTAAACTTTATTGAATCAGGGCACTTGACTGAAACTTCTTTAAAACAGTAGCTCGGCAAATTCTCGAAAAACTCGGAGAGAGGAGTCTCCATTACGCTACAGATTTCTATAAGTTTTGCTGCCACGAGAATAGCGTCGTCGAATAGTCTTAAACTAGGTATAGTCATGTGCCCACTACGTTCAAAGCCGATTATAGCATTATGCTCCTTAACTGCATTAATTATGTAAAAATGTCCTACTCGTGTCCTAACAACATTTAGTCCTTTCTCCGACGCTACGTCATCTATAACGCTTGAAGAATTTATACTCGCTACAACCACGTCTCCCGGCTTTGATTTAAGGAAATTAATGAAGAGTGAAGCGACTTTCTCGGGCTCAATGAAACGCCCCTTATCATCGACTACAGCTACTCGATCACAATCTCCGTCAAATGCTAAACCAATATCATACTCTCCGCTAGAAACAAGAGACATCAGCTCCTTCAGCTTACTGGGCTTAGGTTCAGGCTCACCTAAAGGAAATAGTCCACTAGGTTCTTCGTGAATTATCTTGTAGTCGCACCCAAGTGCTTCAAGGAGCGGTCTTATCAACACTCCGGCAGTGCCGCTCATGCAGTCTACCACAACTCTGATTTTCCTCTTGATATTAACCTTAGATAAGACAAAGTCTATGTAATCACTCTTAACTTCTACTTTCTCATAACTTCCTATGCTCTTCCAGTTAAATTGCTTGAATTTCTTCGTAAGAAATACTTGCCTTATACTATTGTCTAACTCTTTTGAGTACTCGCCTCCCTCCTTAAAGAACTTGAGCCCATTGTACTCCGGAGGGTTATGTGAGGCCCCTATCATTACTCCTATTTTAGCTCCCAGCTTCTCAACAGCATAACTTAAGACTCCTATAGGTGTAACGCCAACTGACTTAACGTCTACGCCGCGGGAAAGCACACCACTCACAAAAGCTTTCTCACATATTTCTCCGTGAACCCTAGCATCTCTACCCAAGACTATGAAGTCCTCTGCTACAGTTCCTACAGCTTTACCGAAATTCAAGTAGTCCTCCAACATCAGCTCGTGCTCAACTATTCCTCGTATATCATAGGCTCTGAGGAATGAAGGTCTCCCCATATAGTGATTAAAATGAGCACAAGTATTAATGTTACTACTGTAGCCCTTTTCCCGGAGTAGATAGTTTTATTTAAATTTTCATAAATACTCCACTGTGCCTAAGACTACTGGAGTAGGCCCTACTATCAGGTTAGAGGACAAGAAGGAGTTTCTCCTAGGAGTTAACTACTGGAGCAGAGAACATAATATCTTAATGTGGAGAAAATGGAGTGAAGAGTCTATTAGAGAAGACCTCACTAAAGCTAAAGAAATAGGATTAAAGGCTTTAAGAATATTTGTTTTAGCTGAAGACTTCGCCGATACTGCTGGTTCTCTAAAGGAAGAATCTGCTGAAAAACTCAAAAAATTCCTAGATATTGCAGCAGAGAACGGAATAATAGTCTTTCCAACACTCCTAGTAGGACATATGTCTGGGAAAAACTGGAGTTTCCCATGGGATTCCGAGAATAGAGTATATGATATTGATATACTAGAGAAGACTAGGCGTTTCATTAGAGAAATAGTAGCACGTTTTAAAGACCATCCTGCTATAGGCGGCTGGATAATCTCTAATGAAATAACACTCGTAGCCAAACCAGAGAAGCCACAGTACTTCTACAACTGGCTGAGAACACTATACAGAGATATAAAGGAGAGCGATCCCGATCATGTAGTATCTCTAGGCGATTCGACTTCTCCCTTCTCATCACTATTGATACCAGAGAAAATAAGAGAATATGTAGACTACTTTTCACCTCACCTATATCTCTACGACGACAATTCTATAAGACACACAATGACGTACATAGCTGTACTAGAGTACTGCCGTAGCTTAAACAAGCCCGTAATCCTAGAAGAATTCGGCTTCCCTACAAACCTATACACAGAAGAAAGCCATGCTCAGTTCATTGAAGTAGTGCTAGTAGGAGCCCTAGCCGTAGGGACCTCAGGAGCCTTCATATGGTGTTTCTCAGATTTTCCAGGGGAAGAAGACGAGCCCTACCTATGGGAGCCCCACGAACTATCTTTCGGCATAATCAAGGCTAATGGAGAGTACAAAAAGGCAGCCGAGGTAGTCAAAAAGTTCAGCGAACTTCTCGAAATACTAGACCTCGACCAGTATAGCCTACCCGAAAGAGAAGCTAGCATAGTGGTTCCAGCAACTCTCTATAGAGATCTGCCCTTCACTTTTGAAAACAACTACGAGTTATTCAAAGCTCTCTCACAAGCCTACGTCCTATCAGAGCAAGCTTCTCTTCAAACAACCTTCATTAGAGAAGACGATATCAAGAACTGTAGAACCAAGCTAATAATTATACCAAGTATACCTAGACTTCTCACAAGAACATGGAGAACCCTACTTAAGTTAGCTAAAAAAGGAGCTCTCGTATACTATTCTCACTTAAGATATACCACACACCCTCACGTCTCAGCCAGCCATATCTGGGAAGAACTTTTCGGAGTAAAGCCTTCACTAAAAGCTGGGCTCAGAGCAGAAGTAGCAGATTACCTGTACATAAAGTTCGAAGACTGGGTACTAAGAATACCCGAAGTCAGAAAAGACTTAGGGAGCACAGGCTTTTATCTAGTAGACGCTAAACCTATAGGCTTTGCGTACAGAAAACCAGTGTTCTTTGAATCACAGAGAGGTAAGGGATTTGCTGTGCTTTCAGCTCACCCAATAGAACTACACTTAGCTTACAGCAGTCTCTACAGCAACGCCTACAAGCTATACGAGAGACTATCACTAAAAGCTGGAATAAAGCCTTTCTACAAGGCGCAGAATCCAGCTATTCAAGTTAAGTAC
>QMSB01000064.1 GCA_003650815.1 Thermoprotei archaeon
AAGAGAATTCTGAGAAATGTAGTGGATCAGTTAAGAGCATAAGCGGCAAAATGAGAGCACTAGAGAGAGCGGGATACGTTGAGAGACCAGAGAAAGGAAAATACATTATCACCGATAAAGGAAAAGAAGCTATTAAAAAGTAAATTAAATTTTTCTCCTCCCTCTCTTTCTCACAACTTATTAAAACAGTTTAACTTTTATACTACTAGCTTCTAGGAAAACTGTGAGACTCCCTTCAGCACTCTACGCTAAGATTTCACGAAAACTTCTCGTTTTATCACATGAAGAAGACGTAGACGGCATAGTCTCGGCAGCAATAGCTCTCAAGAAAAATCCTAGTGCAGTCCTCGTACTTGCTAAGCCTAGAGAAATAGAGCACCCGACGTTTTCATCGAAGTGGATCAGCTGGGTCACATGGGATATCGTAGCAGATCTTCCATGTCCCCCAAGAACCATAATGTACGTAGACCACCATAGATCAAACATTCCTAAAGCCAGGATAGTATATCATGACCCAGAGGCGCCTGCAGCAGCAGTCTTAATGGCTAAGGCCATGAAACTCGAAGACGATAAAGAAGTAAAAAAGTTAATCGACATAGCTGTTCAGGCGGATACAGCGAGAATAGTTAGTCAGGAAGCATGGGATTTAAACGACGCTGTTAAGGGAGCAGACTACAGGGGTAGAGTATTTTTGGCTAGAAAACTGGCTGAAGTAGGCTTAAAGGTACTTGAACTGGATAATGTCAAAGAGTGGATAAGCAAGAGTAGAAGAATAAGAGAAAACACAAAGAAACTGGCAGACTCTATTGAAGTAGAGCCAGTAATGATTGTGAGACTTCTCAGCAAGTTAGATATCTATGGTAGAGCCCTAGCAATAGAATTAGAGAAGAGGGGTGCTGAGTTTACCTGCATAATAGTTCCTGAGAAAAACAATCTCCTCAAACTACACTTTGGTTCTCGGGGAAAGTACGATTGCTCAATAATAGCTAAGAGAGTAGGAGGAGGAGGACACTTGAGAGCAGCTGGAGCTACTATTAGAGTCAAGGAAGAGGAAAATCTCTACCAGCTTTTAAAAATATACTTAGGGGTCAGCAGGATTACAGTAACAGAAGTATACTCTCTAACAGAAGTGAAGAAAATAGTTATCTAATATAATGGAACTCCAGCTTTTTGAAGCTTCTACTTTAAATACTTAAACTAATATTTACTAATTAATAGACTCGTTTACTTACCTAGCTTTAAAATACTACCTAGTAGTATGCATCTAGCACTTAATGAGCTATGCTTTAACACTTTCCCCATGTTAACCATATAGTCAGTAGAGTATAGAGTCTTTAGCTCATTTAATGAAAATAAGCATTTGATGTATTGCAGTTTTCTCTACTCCTTAAAAAGACTTCTAATTAAAATAGTGAACGTCTCCCTTCCTAATATCATGGATAAAGCTTTTTCAAATGTCTCATAGTCTTTAAATAATTCATCAATACTAGCTATATTAGTTTTTGTCCTTAGGTGAAACTCTATAACTTTTTCTAGCTCAGGATACCTTTTAAGCATTTCCATAAACTTCTCTTTTAAGTAGTTTAAGTCATAATTTTTAGACATATTTTATCACCATTTTACTTAAATTTAGTGAATAAGGGCAATGTAGCTGAGAAGTCGCTGTTACCGAAGAGATTTTCCTTAGACGCTGTAAGCATACACTTTAACTCCTTAGTTAGAATATATAAATTTTTGCTTTTGTTCCAAAATAAAAAATATATATGAAACATATACAAAATTTTTCCTATACTATGGTAAAACGCTTTAACTATACTCTGCTAGAGCATGTAGTACTGCTTTACCAGCACTCTTTTCTAACTCTCTTTTCGCACCTACATCGATTATAGTTCCCCTAAGTAAGTCGTTTACAACTATTAGTGCTGAAGCAGACTTGAATCCTTTAAGCCTAGATAATATAAATAGGGTAGCGCACTCCATTTCAACTGCTATCATTTTTTGCCTCATACACTTTGCTATATAGTCTTCCTCGGCGTGAAAAGCATCACTTGAAAAAACAAGGCCTTTTTTCACGGATATATTTTCTTCTAGGAGCTTAGAGACTATGAGTTCTGTTAGCTCAAAGTCTGGTACAGCTGGATAGCATATTTTTCCAAGATACATTCCTATGGTTCCTCCCTCGATGTAGGCTGCTCCCTCTGGCACAACTACGTCTCCTACCTTTAAGTCTCGGTGAAAGCTTCCGCAGGAACCCAGCCTTACTATAGTTCTCGCTCCTAGCATAAGAAGCTCTTCAAAGACTATGGCAGCTGACGGCGCACCTATACCGTGAGTAACTACAGTTATTTTTTCTCCCTCAAAGTACCCTGTGTACGCTAAGAATCCTCTATGCTCATTTACTAGCCTAGGTTTTTCGAGAAGCTTCGCTAGAATAGATACTCTATCAGGGTCTCCAGCGGCTACTACTTTCTCGGCTATGTCTTCAGGCTTAGCTAGAATATGTACGGGTTTTCTAACATACTCGTGTTTAATGTCCATAAGCTACTGTAGTGTCTATAAGCTATATTTATGTCTATGAAGATAGCTATGTGTGAGTATCGTCGATAAAATAAGGATCTTAGAGTCAGTCGTTAAGACTCCTTCTTACGTGGTTTTAGGTGTTACCCACGGCAGACTAGTCTACCTGTCTACAGTCGAAGGCGCCGCAGACTTATGGTCTCTCGACTTATCTACAGGTAGTAAAACTAGACTTACTTCAGGTGGCATTAGCGGCGCCGCTAGACCATCCGAGAAAACTCGCCTCGTCGTTTATACTAGAGATGTGAGCAAAGGAAGAGAACTCCACAAGCTGTTTACAGTAGACGTAAGTGGAGGAGAAGAGAAGATTCTGATTGAAGCCCCTCCGATGAGGATATTCGGTATAGCATTTGATGGAGAAAGGATAGCCTATACTGCGGCTACTGAAAGAGAGCTAGCGCTTTACTTAGCTGATTTAAAAGGAGTATGCGAAAAGGTTTACTCTTTTGAGTCTCTCGCAATAGCTACTGACGTAAATGAGAAGTATGTTGTAGGCTACGGGGCACTCAAGAAAAACCCTAAGTCCATGGAGATATTCGTATATAGTCTCGCAGAAAACTCCATCAAAATATATTCTCCACGTGAAGGAAGCGTAAACAAAGCTCCTAGACTCTATGAAACAAAAGTACTTTTTGAAACAAATGCTTTTGGAGAAAACAAGCTAGTAGTATATGATATAGAGGAAAAAACTTTAGAAAAGCCAGAGTTCGCTTACAGAGACTACGAGAAGTATCATCCTGTAGAGCACGCGTCATATGACTGGACAGAAGACGGTAGGATATGGGCTGTAGGGAAGAAAAACGGTAGAACAAAATTCTTCTTAGATGGAAAGGAGATACCCTTACCTGAAGGCTTCATAAGTAGCGCCGCTATTCACAGAGACAAACTCTATGCGACGCACTCCTCTCTGGTCAAACCGCCTAAAGTACTTGAAGTAGATCTGACTACGGGGGAGACAAGAGTAATTATCGACAATAAGCTTCCTCGTGAGATAGAAGAAAAGTTAGATGAAGTAAAATTCATTAAGTACAAGTCGTTTGACGGACTCGAAATACCCGCATTCGTAGTCAAGAGTAAAGGAGCTCCAGTACCGGGACCAACAGTAGTTTACGTGCATGGAGGCCCTTGGTCAGAGGTAGCCGATTCCTGGAGAACTATGATAGCCTCGCTAGTAGCCTGCGGCTATCATATAGTAGCACCGAATTTCAGAGGCTCTACGGGATACGGAGAATACTTCAGACTACTAGATATCGGTGATCCCGGGGGAGGCGATCTACAGGACATAATCTACGCTAGGAAGTGGGCTGTAGAAAACGGACTAGCTTCGAAGATAGCGGTAATGGGCTATAGTTATGGAGGCTACATGACTTTCCTAGCTACTACAAAGTATCCTGAGCTGTGGGATTGTGGAGTAGCGGGCGCAGGTATAACAGACTGGGAAGAGCTCTATGAGCTGAGTGACGCGCTTTTCAAGCAGTTTATAAATATACTTTTTGCTGGTCGCAAGGACTTGTGGAAAGAAAGATCTCCAGTGTCTTACGTGGATAACGCGAAGACACCGATATGTGTAATACATCCACAGAACGATAGTAGAACCCCTCTGAGACCAGTATTAAAGTATCTTCAAAGGCTTCTCGAGAACAGAGTTTCGTTTGAAGCTCACGTAATACCAGATATAGGGCATGCTATAAATAGGCTAGAAGACATGCTCAAGATACTGCTTCCGGCGATACTCTTCTTAGAAAAACACATGAGACGATAGCCTACTATGTGAAGTATTAAATAACTTCAAGTAATGTTTTTTACATGGGTTTGAAAATTGGTGCTCAGCTTATTATATGGGGTAAGCGCGCTAGAGAAGACCTGTCTTCTGTGATTAAAGCTGTACATGAGATAGGGTTTGAAGGCATCGAGACTTCGCCTACTGTGCTAGCAGAGTATGGTGACTGGAAACAACTTCTCAGAAACTACGGTCTCAGTCTTGTAGCTCTCCACATAGGCGTAGGCAACTTAAAGGAAGCTGAAGAAGCTTTGAAAATGCTCTCAGATTTCAACGGACTATACTTGACATTCAGTGGTGCTGGCGGCAAAACTAAAACTGAGGAAGAGTATCTTGAAAGCTGCCGCTTCTTAAACAAAATTGGACGTCTTGCAGAAAACTACGGCATCACGGTATGTTACCATAACCACGACTACGAGATAGTAAACAATGCCTGGGGACTGAAAATCGTCATAGAAAACACTGATCCTGAGCTAGTCAAACTCTGTGTCGATACCTACTGGGTTAAGTGCGGAGGCCTCGAGCCAGTAGACTTTATCACAGAACACTTAGATAGAATAGCTTATCTTCATCTCAAAGACGGCACTGAAGAAGACATGAAACATCGCAGATTCAAAGAACTAGGCAAAGGCTGTATTAACTTCAAGAAAATACTAGAGATCGCCTCAAGGAAACTCGACTGGGTTATTGTCGAACAAGACCGCAGCGAAAAAGACCCCACTCAAAGCATGAAAGAAAGCAGAGAATACCTAAGACAGCTAGGCTACTAGTCCCTGTCGGGTTAATTTTAATCAGACACCTTTACATTCACTAGTCTCTAAATTAAGCTAAAGCCACAATTCTTTAGAGTAGTTAAATATATTGCTGAGTGGGTAATTATCTGTGAAGCCCAATAAAGCTGTTATTATTGGTTTTGATGCGCCTATAGCTAAGCGTGTATATGAGTTTGCTTTGAGAGGTGAGTTACCTACTATTAAGAAGCTTATCGAGGAAGGAGTCTATGCGGAAAACTGTCTAGTTCCACTGCCTACTATTACTCCTCCTAACTGGACTACCATTGTTACAGGGGCGTGGATAGGTACTCATCAAGTCTCCTGCTTTAACATTTGGTTCCCAGGGTGGCCTCTCAATAGGACTGTTCCAGCCTTTACCTCAGAGTACTGTAGAGCAGAATACATATGGGATACTCTTGAAAGAGAAGGATACAGGACTATTGTTATTAACTGGCCCTCAACGTGGCCTCCTACAGCTAAGAACATGGTTCAAGTAGCTGGTACAAGTTTAACAGTAAATGAGTGGCGAATAGATCTTCCTAGAGGAACTCATATTGCGGTAACTTTAGCTGATGTACAGGTCTTCTCTACTGAGGACCTACTGTCAGCAAATAAAATTGTATTGAGAGAGCCTAGTGGATGGAAGAACCCTCCTGAAGCGAGGAGACTTCTTGAAGCAGAACTTAAGCTAGAGTACAATAGAGCTAAATTTAAGGTAAGAGAGAAGACCTGGTACATGCTTGTAGTAGACGAAGGTGAGGGTTTCTCTAAAGTAGCTTTATGTGAAGAAAAAGACTACTCAAAAGTATTTGCTGTTCTTCGGCCCGGCGAGTGGTCTAAAACAATTTACCAGAAATTCAACACAGAGCGCGGTGTAAAAGAAGCTGCTTTCAGAGTAAAGCTCCTTGAACTCTCGCCTGACGCGTCTAAAGTAAGACTTCTAGTTACTCCACTCTGCTGCACAGACCCTAAGGAGATTCCTGTTTACCCTGAAGACATTAAGTTACCTTACGACGTAGGTTTACCTGCTACACATGGAGTATTTGACGCACTTAACTTAGGCTTAATTGACATCGATACTTGGATAGAGTGTATGGACATGGAGCACAAGTTCCTTGCAGAGATAGCTGTCATGTTGATGAAAAAGTACAGCGACTGGACTCTACTATGTATGCACTTCCACTGCCCTGACTATGCTTACCATGCTTTCATAAACAAAATAGACCCTGCTACAGCTAGCCCAGAGGAGCTCAAAGACTATCAGAGAGCTGAGCTCGAGTTCTATAAGAGTCTCGATAGAGCAGTAGCACGAATACTTGAGCAAATAGATGAAAACACTTTAGTCGTTATAGTATCAGATCACGGTGCTAAAGCTACTACCGCGAAGTACTCAGTTGCAGAAATACTAGAGAAAGCAGGGCTTTTAGCCTACAAGGTAGATGAAGAAGGAAACAGAGTCGTAGATTGGAGTAAAACTAAAGCAGTTCCACAGAGATCATGCTATATTTTCATAAACCTCAAGGGAAGAGACCCGCATGGAATAGTAGATCCCGAAGACTATGATAAAGTGAGAGACGAAGTAATTAAGGCGCTATACGAGTACACTGACCCCGCTACAGGTCGTAAACCAATAGTCTTCGCCCTTAAGAAAGAAGACGCTAGAATAATAGGGCTCTACGGAGACACTGTAGGCGACATAGTTTACGCAGTATCACCTTACTTCGGAGGACAGCACGGCCCACACCTCCCTACAGCCGAGTACAGTATAGGTTCGCTCAAAGGCCTGCTAATAATGAAGGGACCGGGAATAAAGAAGGGCTACGTGCTAAAGAGAACAGTCTGGCTGACAGACATCGTTCCAACAATATGCTATCTCATGGAACTACCTATACCAAGAAACTGTGAAGGCGCGATAATATATCAGGCTCTCGAAGACCCAGACATCAAAATCAAGGAGCTAAAAGAACTTAGAAAGAAGTGCAAGAAACTCGAGGAGGCACTAGAGAAAACAATGTATCTTACACACACATATGAAATGCCTTAGTCAATTACACTGCTAGCATATAGTATTTTATACACTAAATTAGCCAAAATTATGTCGCTACATCCTCCTTAACAATCTCTTTAAACATCTTCTTAAGTTCACGTAATTCCTCCTCCATACTCTTTTTAAGTTCTATTAGTGACTTCCACTCGAACTATATCTCATGTCCTTCGAAACTATCTCCCATAGTTTTTTCAAAGTGCTCAAGCTTCATTTTATGCTCTTCTTCTAACCTATATATTCTCTTTTTTATTTCGTTTAATTCTCTTTCTAAATGCTCTATCTTATTTTCAATAGAAGTAATAATTGCTGCCTTCACTACATTAGGATATTTTTAGCTAACTGCACTAGTAGAGCCTCATTAGTCATATTTTGACTAAGTATTTTGGCAACTAGTCATATATAAGTCTCCTTGAGTTAGACAAATTACAGCAGCTTTCTTATTAGCCTTAAATTAGTCTCTTCTAAATAAGCTTAGAATAAAGTCTATTGTTAGTAGTACTAAAGGCACTAGGAGAAATAATAGCATGATATTTCTTGATTTCTTCTCTTTTTCCTCTAAGTATTTTCTGTAGAGATTTTGATCTAATATGAATGTATGTCCGCATGAAGGGCATGTAGCAATGCCGTTACTCGGTATAGTAGTTAGACTAAATACGTAGTTACATGAGGGGCATTTAGTCCAAATAACCTCTCTTTCCATCTAAGTTACATGAGCTTAAGTAGTATATTTACTTAATCGTTTATTTAATTAGATTACTTGTTCGCAAATTCTTTAAGCATAGCTGTGTATATTCGCTGAATGATTAAGAAAGCCATTACTTTAGCTGTAGTAATCGTTATGAGTATTATTGTTGCCTATATTTTGTATAAAGAGAAGTCTAGTTCTAGTATTCCAGCTGATGTACGCGATATTTACGTAAATATCAGTAAGTAGCTCGATAAGAGACTTGAAGAGTGGAAGCCTGAGAAGTTTAAGTCTATGATGTTTAACGGCCACTATTCTTGCATCTGAAAAAGCTAAGTTGATATGCTTCTCGAACTCAGTATAGACTCTATCTCTTTCAATATTTACCCTGAAGTCTACAGTGTTTCTTACAGTGAGTATGATGAGCTGATAGCTAGAGTAAGAGTTGCTGGTAAAAACTTATTATAGTCTACATGGTGAACTCAAATACATGGAATTAAAATGATTTCGCCTTTCTTTATTGAACAGTTTGTCTACTGTAATAAATGCTACGGTAAATGCGTCGAAGAACAGGTGAAAGAAATACTTGAAGCTATTAGGCAAGAAAAGTGCACTACGTTGCTCTGTGCGTACAAGAAAATTATAGAAGAAGTTAAAGGTTGCTTGGATTAGTGTTAAAAGCAGATTAAACAGTTAATATTCTGTGACTCCAGCTGAGTACAGAGATAATTTTCTGCGTACTGTAGAATTCCGGTATCCAGAGTGGATTCCTTGTAGTGTTAGCATTGCTCCGCCTGTATGGAGGAAGTATAGGGAGAGACTTGAGGAAGTGGTGTTGAAGTATAAGACTGTCTTCCCTTGGTTTAGGAAAGGTTCTGTTAACTATGATTGGGTTGGTCATAGAGTTAAAGGCACTACCTTTATAGATGACTGGGGATGCGTGTGGGCTTTCAGTGAAGATGGTCTTCAGGGTCAGGTGGTCGAGCATCCTCTTAGTGATTGGAGTAAGTTGAGGGAGCTTAAAGTACCTGATCCAGATAAAGGCGTACCAGTAGAAGGGGGGCCCTTAATCCCATGGGAAGAGATTGAAGAAAGTGTCGAGAAAGGGAGAGAGGAAGGATGGCTTGTAGTTATAGGGCTTTCTCACGGGTTTTTCTTCCAGCGCCTCTACTATTTAAGAGGATTCGTTAACTTAATGAGAGATTTTGTCGCTAAGCCTCCTCAGCTATATGAGTTAATTAGAATTCTTGAAGACTACTACATGGAGCTCGTTAAGCGTGCTGTTAAGCTAAAACCTGATGTCATTAACTTCGGCGACGACTTAGGGTGTCAAGACAGAATGCCTATTAGCCCTAAGACTTTCCGTGAATTTATCTACCCTACTTACAGAAAACTGTTCACATATATTCGCTCTCATGGAATTCATGTAAGACTACATAGTGATGGACATGTAGTAGAGGTACTAGACCAGCTAGTAGATACTGGCTTAAGTATAATTAATATACAGGATAGAGTAAACGGAATAGACAGTATTAAAAGGATATGTAAAGGCAGAATCTGCATAGACCTAGATATTGACCGCCAACATCTTTTGCCTCGAGGATCCCCATCTGATATAAGGCGTCATATCAGGAATGCTATCATCGAGCTAGGATCTAAGAAAGGAGGCCTCATGTTTACTGCAGGAATATATCAAGATGTCCCCTTACAGAACATAGATGCCTTATGCAAAGCATTAGAAGAATTTAGAACACTTCATAAATCACTTACGTGAGCCTACTCTAGTCTACGTTTCCCTACCTACAAACAAGATTAAATTGAGGAGAAACTTTCTGTAAGTGAGCATGATGAAGAAGACTGTTATTGCAGAAAATCTAACTAAAGTGTTTGTAACGAAGGAGAGGAAGGGGCTCTTTAAGAAAGGCCTGAAGAAGAGAATAGTAGCAGTTGACCATGTTTCTTTTGAAGTTTACAGGGGAGAAATCTTTGGATTATTAGGACCTAATGGTGCAGGCAAGACTACTACTATTAAAATCTTGTCTACTCT
>QMSB01000065.1 GCA_003650815.1 Thermoprotei archaeon
ATATATGTTTATCTTTTAATGGATTAAATATTTGTTTTTATTACTAATGTTTTATAATTATGCTAATATATTGATATTTATGTATTTGATTATTTAAAGATAGTTTTAAATAGTGCTGAATCCATATATTCTTATGGTGTAAGTTATTGAAGCTCAGGGAGAGGTACTTCCCTGGGCGAAGGATATGTATTATGAGTTTTGAACTAGGAAGTGATGTAAGTCTGATAATAGACACTCTTAAGTTGTTTTATTCTAAGAAAATAAATGTATTAAGTTGTGTAATTCAAGGTCACCCAGGGTATCCCTATGTAAATGGAGTAATATTTCTTGACATAACTAAGTCTAATATTAGTAGTAATGAACTTGAAAAAAGGGTTAGAGCTTTAAGTTATGCTAGTAGACTTGCTATTATTGAGAGAGGTTTTACTCATGGTGAGGCACGTATTATAGCTTTTCCGCTAGAAGATCTTCATAATATTCTTGCGTCTATTAAGAGTATGGGTGAGCCTGGTTACGCGTTACTTTATCATTTAGGATTTAATATGGGTAAAGATTACGTTAAAAAAGTTTCTCTTTTCTTTTCTAGATACGATTTGCTCAAATACCTGCTTTTATGTTATCAGGGTATGGGTTTTGGTGAATTTAATGTAAGTAAATATGTGGAGGGAAAAGAATCCATTGTTGAAGCCAGAGATCTTTTTGAATGTATAGGTGTAGCATCAAGTGAGCCTAATAGTCATCTCTTTCGAGGAATACTTGCAGGAATTTTTAGTGAACTGTGGGGAGATAAAGTAAAGGTTATTGAAGAAAAGTGTATTGCTAAAGGCGACAGTAAGTGTGTTTTTAAGGTTGAAAAAGTTTAGTGGCTACATCTATGGTATAGACGCCCTTTCGGCTTAAGGTCAAGCGACTTTTTATTGTGACTTAGGGGATCTCAAGGGAGCTAATTGACCTAGCACGTAATCCTATTTAAGCTCTACAGTAAGTGTAGTAGGCTTTAATTCCAGCACTTTAGCTTTCTTGAATTTTTCTTTGAGGAGATATATAAGGTCTTCAGAGCGGTTTTTTTCTACTACAATATGTAGACAGTTTCCGAGCATGTTCTGAGCATATCCTATGACCCCCTTCTTTCCTCGAAGAAACTCCACTACTCTCTCTACCTCAGGAGTAAGAAAGCCTGATTCCCTAGCAAACTCCATGCTCTTGCTCAAAAAGCATTCTAGAGAAGGATTTTTGAGAATACTGTGAAGAGTACTCCAGCCGATGGAGTTTACTCTTTTTCTAACAGAAGGGTCTGTTAAAACATGTTTAGTTAAAATAGGACCAAAATAGACTGCAATTAAAGTGACTTCAGATTCTACAGTTATGCCATCCACTAAGCCTATGCCTGGGGCGCCAGGCTTACGAGTAATAACGCAGGAAGCTGGCGAGAGGAGGCCACCTACAGTACCGAGTCCTGTTTTAGCCTCTACTTCGGCTACATGGGCTATTTGAGCGGCTTCGAGTAGAGTAATATTGAGTCCAACTGCTCTAGAAAGAGCTACAGCTAGTGATAGTGCTCCAGCACCACTAGTTCCGAATCCAGCTCCAATAGGCTCAGATATTTCATGGTATACAGTTACATTAAAATTCTCTTTGATTCTTGAAAATATCTTTTCAGCAACTCTTAGAGAAGTAGAAGCTTCCTCCGGCTTTCCATTAACATATATCCTTATAGAAGTTTTATCTGCTTCCTCGACTTCAACAGCTGTTTTAACGGGAGGCAGTACTTTAAAGCCTCCACCAATAGCACCTATTTTAAGAGGATCCTGTAAAGGTTTTCCACTAGAATCAGTGTCACATATAGCAAAGAAGCTGGATATTCCTGCGGGAACTCGCGCTTCTATTCTCTTCACAGCATATCCCCGAGCCCTGTCCTCTTAAGAGTTTCTAGCACAGGAGGAGCTAGCAGGTAAAGGAAAGGTATTTCTGTACAGTAGACCCAGAGAGTCCATGCTACTATAGCTGGTAAAGCGAGGTTTTTTGCTCCTCCAGGCAGAATAAATACCTGGCTAAACGCCCACACAGTTACACCGATCCACAGAGAGCCCACTAGTAGTCCAATAGAAGATGCTGCCATAAAGCTCTTCCATTTCTTGTTCTTAGCTGAGATAACTAAAGCTATCGCGAGAGCCACTATAACCGCTGTAGCATATGTGATTACTACCAGTTCGTCTAAGAGTTTATATTTGTAGGCTACTGTACAGAGGCCCAGCACAGCGACATTGGGGACTATAGTTGCCAGATATTTTGTATCTCTATGCTTCTTAGATAAATATCCTATAATGTAGAAGCACAGGAAATTAGCTGGAACGCCGGCAACTATACTTAGTAGAGCATTGCCGTGGATTACCATGTCGCTTATGAATATTCCTATAGCTGCTCCGACGCCTCCTACTAGTGGGTGAAATGCTACAGAAAATACTGCTGGAACAAAGACTACTGGCCAGAATCTGACAACTCCTATTACAGGAGTGAATAGACCTAAGTAAGACAAGTAGCCTAGTACCGCGTATAGAGCTGCACACATTGATGTGAGAGCAGCGAATAATGACTTCTTCATACCCGTCTTGAGTATTATCGAGTAGAGGTTTAAGCTTTACCTACATATAGTTTAACTAGTTTAAACACAGAAAACTAAAGGATTAAATGCTCTAAGGACTTCTAATTAAGTGGTGTCTGGAGAAAAGCTCAATAGGTTTGATGAAATAGTTTCAGAAAAGATTAAGAGCCTTATATGTGAAGAAGGTAAAGTAAAGGGAAGCATACTGAGTAGGTTCCCACTTAGACTGCTGACGGAAATTTTTAGGAAAAGAGAAGTCTTCTTTGAAGAACCCCTGATTAAAGTAAATCTAAAGAGAAAAGCTACTGACCTAATCTTTGTGGGTGATTTACACGGAGACTATGATAGCTTACTCTGTGTAGTCAGCTACATCAAAGACTTAGTGGAGTCTAAGAGGAGCCCCTTCATAGTATTTCTAGGAGACTACGTCGATAGGGGACCTAAGCAATTAGAGTGTCTTGCAGGAGCACTAGTGCTAGCAAAAGACATATTGCCGGGAAGAGTAGTTATGCTTAGAGGAAACCATGAAACGCCGTCAATGAACCACTACTATGGCTTTTATAGAGACTTAATAAACAGATATGGTACTAGGAGAGCAAGCATTATTTACGACACTAAAATACTCCCCATATACACCTCAATGCCCCTAGCTATACTAATAGAAGACTGGAGAGATAACAGAATATTTGGTGTCCATGGAGGAATACCAATAACATTCGAAGACTCCGAGTGGAGGACACCTTCTCTTAAAGAGCTTACTGAAGTAAAGCTTCAAAAAGACTATACTTCTGAGAGCTACGCGTTCCAAATGCTCTGGAACGACCCCGATGAATATATAGAAGAATACGAGCACAGCTTCAGAGGTAACGGAATATACATATTTGGGTCAAAAATCGTAGAAGACTTCACTAAGAAAAACAACATTAATCTAATCGTAAGGTCTCACCTAGCTTTTCGTCCACACGGCTTTAAAATAATGTTCGGTGGAAAACTCATAAGCATATTTACTTGTAGGTACTATCAAGTGCCTCCGACAATACTTCACTTAACACCTAAGTATATGCGTATAGTTGACCTTGATTCAGGTGAAGCACTAGTAGAGCTTAGTTACCAGTAAGTGAGTTTCTTTTCCTCGAAGACTATTATTTGGAGAGGCTCTGGTCTTGGATCAACTTCTATACTTTCTCTAATATTGAGCTCAGGCTTGCTCCAAGTGACTTCAAATAAGTAGAGTACAGCACAGTGCTTTACTCCTAGAAGCGTTAAAATAGTTGAGGGCAGTAAATACTCTAGTCTTTTCTCTTCGTGCCAGAGTTCTTGGACACTGTAGTTTCCATCGAGGATTATTTTGATGGGTATGCCAGTATTTTTCTCTACTGTCCAGCTATAAGCAAAATCTAGTGCTTTAACTTCTACAACAAATATCTCGAGAACAGGTAATTTCAGCATTCTAATTAACTTAAAGTAAATAGAGTCTTCAGAAAGAGGTGCCACATAATGCTTGATTACACACTCTATGCTAGTCTCATTTACTACTAGTAGTTTTCTTACATCAACAATAGTCCAGTGATATAGTCTTGTTTTATCAACTAGAGTAGACTTTATAGGTTTGCGCCAAGAAGAAGCTACTCTTTCTCCACTCACCAGCCTTATTCCATAAAATGGAAATCTGCCGAGTTTTTCTCCATTATAGTATGTTTCCCAAGTTCTCGTGTCTACTTCCACTAAAATGCTCTTTGAGTAAAAAGGCCTATAGAATGTTACACCTCTACATACTACTTTCTCTGTTTCAACATAAGTTAAGTTAATAACTAGCGTATAGTCCCTTACCGCTACTATTTCTATTATAAGCCAGCTATAGTCATAAGTTCCTCCCAAGACCTGATATACTAGATTAGGATAAGATGGTCTACTAAAGCTACATAAGGGTGAGAGAATAAATGAGAAAATTAATGCTAAGAGTATTATTTTTCTCATACACTATTGTATATGTAAGTATGTCTTATAAGCATTGCTTTCATCTTCTAGGAGAAACTTTCGATACTATAAGATAGCCTAATACGCCGTAAATAGCTCCGCTAGCAGCGGCTAGTACTAAGAGTATAGTGAAGACTACTGGCGGATAGACGGACTGCCATAGTAGTATGTCGAGGAGAAGAGAGGGTATTGCTGGCAGTGCTCCAGCTAGCGTTGCTTGTAGAGCTCCATATTTCCTGTACCTGAATACCGCGTAAGCTATTTCAGAGAAGATTCCCTGTCCTAAACCGTAGATAAAGCAGGAGAAGCCGCCTACTTGAGGTAATAGAGATTCCACGAGGCCTGCTAAAGTTTCTCCGAAGAAAGCTGCGCCGGGCTTTCTTATAAGCGATGCTGCGAGAGGGGCTGCCATATACCAGATACCGTATGTTAGTAGCACTGCAGCGAGTTTTCCTCCAATTGCTTTAACGGCGTAGTATGGAGTCCATGCGAGAGTGAATACTGCTCCAAATACTGCAGCCACTACAGCCAGTAGAGCTAAATCAACAGTAGTATATTTATATTTCATACTGATGCAACTACTTTATTTACCTATTTAAAACTCACGTCTAGAGGATTTAAATGAATATAGAGTGCTAAAACTATTTCAGCCACTAGAAGCGCTAGAAGAGCTACGTCGGCTGAGTGCAAGTTAATTCTAGTTCTCTCTATTTTTCTCAGAGAGAATCCTCTCAGTTCTGCTGCTACGCCAACCCATTTCCCTCTCTCAAGACCTATGCTGAGTAAAGGAGATATTAGGGAAGCCCATTCACCAGGAGTAAGCGGAATAGGTCTTAGTCCTCTGCTCCTCCTAATTAGCTGTATCTCAGCTAGATCTTTCTCAAAAATTCTAAGCAGCCTGAGCGAAAGAGAAACCATAAACGACAGCTGCTTAGGCAACCCAAGTTCTGATTCAAGCGACTTCAAGAGATCTCTAGGGCTAGTGAGCGAAGAAAAAATTAAAGTAGCGCTGAGAAGCAAGGATAGCTTTAAAGAGACTTCAAGAAACCCTTTAACAGCACCACTTCTCACAACTAGTGGACCTACAGTCAGCAGAGGTTCTCCTCCAGCAAACACTAGCGCATTTACCCATACTCCAATTAGGCTCACGGCAAATGCCAATAGAAGAGACCTGTATTTCCTGCCCCCGAGAAGCACTCCCATGGTCAAGTTAATTAAAGCAAGCACTGCCAGAGCAGATAGCTCTCTTAACGCGAAAGCCATTATGGTTAGAGAAAGACCATAAATGAAGAGCACAGAGGGATTTACTCTCATTTAATCACCTCTAGTACGGGAGCTTCAAGATACTCTACAGCGTCACTAATACTCAGCTCAGATACCTGCTTCCCGCAGACCACTAAAACTCTATCAGCTATATCTTTTACAACCCTAACGTCGTGAGTAAGCACGATTACTGTTCTTCCCTCTTTCTTAAGCTCTAGCATCCACTTGAACAGTCTATATACTAGGTTGATGTCAAGGCCGGCGGTAGGCTCATCGAGTACTACTACTCTCGACCCGTAGATAGAGACCAGTGTCTGAGAGAGCCACTTCTTTTGACCATAGCTAAGAGTGTAGGGTGAGTCTCTAAGCCTAGCTCTAATCCAGGGATCTAGTTTCTCGACTACCTTAGAGTATTCCAAGCCAGATACCTGTGAAGCCAGCTTGACTTCACCCTCTATAGAAGTCTTGACAAAAAAGTATGCTGGCTCCTGTGGAACATAAATCACTTTCCTCAGTAGTTCTCTGCTCTTCAGCCTATAAGGCTCTCTGCCCATTAAGAGAAGCCTGCCTTCAAGAGGCTTGAGAAGCCCAGATATAATCTTACCTAAAGTAGTTTTCCCAGAACCATTAGGGCCGACTATGGCTACTACTTCTCCTCTCTTAAGTGAGAAGGAGGTTTTCTTAAATATGAGTGGACACTCTTTACAGTACTTAAAGGACATGCTTTCTGCTTCAACAGAGGTCTTCTCAGAAGTACTAGTATGAAGGAATCTAAGTTCCCTACTGAGATATTTCTCAAAATACTCTTTTCCAGTTTTCAGAGTTTTATCTTCTATTACAGCTACTCTGTCTGCTAGGTTTAAGAAGTAGTCAGGCTTATGCTCAGTAATAATTATTGTTTTCCCCTCTTCCTTCATCTCACGAACATACTTCACTACTTCGGCAACACCCCAGGGGTCGAGATTAGCCGTAGGCTCATCTAGTATTAGTAGCTTAGGCTCATGTACAGTAGACGAGGCTAAGCACAAGCGCTTCTTTTCTCCTCCTGACAAGTTCTCTACATCTTCTCCAGCTTTGCTGAGCAAGCCGTATCTAAGTAAATAAAGCCTGGCTCTCTCCATAGGCTTAGGGTACTTGAGGTTCTCTAATACGAAGAGCACTTCGTCTATGGGAGTCTGCATAGCTATCTGAAGCTCATGTGACTGTAAGACGATACCAACATACTTAGGAACGAGGCTAAACTCGAGAGGATCCAGTGGATTAATATCAAAGAGCTTAACAGTGCCTTTCACATACCCGTAAAGAAGATTCGTAAGAACACCTGTTAGCAGGAGAAGAAAGGTAGACTTCCCGGAGCCAGTAGGCCCTGCTATAAGCAGTACCTCTCCCTCACCTAACTCTAAGTTTATGTCTCTCAGCACCGGTCTACCTTTAATGTAACCCGCCTCCTCTACATTAACTACAATAGACATCTACAAACACCATGCGAGCAGCCAAATATCTTCTCCTCCTCCAATGAAACTTACTGTAATTAAACACAAGTTATATATTGCTTTAAGTTTCTACACTGCGTGCTTAGCGATAAAGCAGCCCATGTGATTTCAGCAGTAATCTCATTCCCGGTAATAAGCCTCGTTGAGTTTACTGCACTTACTATACTAGAGAACCCGCCGCTCCCATACGCCCTCCTATTCCTTATCCTACATGTAGTAACTCCATTCACTCCTCCGCTCATATACTCAAAAGTACTAAAGAGAGGAGATATATTTGTCTCTAAGCGAGAAGACCGTATACCTCTTTTCATGCCAGGGCTCCTAGCATACTTAGTAGCAGCCATCTTCTTCAAGTGGAAAAACTACATACTTATAGCAGGGCTAGAATTAGTCTCATTCACATCAACCCTCATACTCTTCATAATATCTTTCAAGTGGAAGATAAGCATCCACATGGCTTCCCTAACACTACCAATATCCTACTTCACTCTAGTAGGCTACCCTCAGACACTAATCTTCTCTCTACTAGTACCTCTTCTAGCCTGGGCTAGAGTAAAAGTAAAAGCACACACTCCATCTCAAGTACTCGCAGGCTCCATTGTAGGAGTATTAGCCTCTCTAGCCTTCCTACTAATCTAGACAAAATAATTATTAAATTATTTAATTACTTTAACAGTGAAGCCATGCCAATCAGAGACGAAGTACTAAACTAGCTAGAAGAAGCTAAAGCAGGTCTACGCCACACTAAAGTTAGCATAAACATAGGCGACTATAACTGGGCTTGTTTTACAGCTCGGCAAGCAGCAGAAAAAGCATTAAAGGCAGCAATACTTCACGTAACTGGATCTTTTCCGAGAGGACATGATCTTACAAAACTCTACTGGATACTCAGCAAGTACACTAAATAAGTCTAGATAAAACTGATCTAAGTAAACTCTCCGCCTATTATACTCAAACAAGATATCCTAGTGTAGGCATCGAAAGACCATCATTAAGCATAACTAAAAGTCAAGGAGAAGAAGCTGTCTCGATAGCAGAGGATGTGATGAATGAGATCACAAGAATTATACAAGATCCGTGAAAGAGTCGTCGAAGAGCTAAAGAAGCTTAAAAGAGAGCTTAATGCAGAAATATATCTCTTTGGAAGCTATACTAGAGGAACCCATATACCCGACAGTGATGTAGACATAATAGTTGTCTCCAGGCAATTCGAGGAAATGTCGCTACCCGAGAGAGTAGCATATGTAAGACTAAGGCTGCCCCAAGACATAGGTTTTGACATAATACCATTAACTCCAGAGGAATTCAAAGAGAAATTAAAGAAAAGCACATTAATAAAAGAAGCTTCAAAATATTGGATAAAAATATAATCTATTTGCCTCTACTTAGCTAACTATACACTGCCGTCAAGTAGACTATAGTATTCTCTTCGGCTCTCACTCGTAAAGCATTCAATGGATCTTCGATCACTATTTTCCCTTTGACAAGCACTTTACTCTCAACGATACTTCCCTCAAGAAAATCTTCAACAGAAGATGATTCCTCTAATGTAGCCACAGTCTCCTTGGGCTCGACCTGGAGTATAATTTTCTCAGCGCCCATAAGGTCGTAGAGAGGAGGCTGAGTACTTTTGCTAAAAACTATCTTATCGACCATTCTTCCATAAATCCTCGGGTCGAATATATTGACTGAAGGCTCCCAAACCCATATCTCATGCCTCCACTGCCTGCTGTAGTCAGTTACAGGAAACGGCGGTGCATGTGACATAAAGAAACTGAACAAAATTTTAGGCACACCGTCAGGACCAGTAGTGAAGGAGGGATGCCCGAAGTTACTATAAGCGTCATTAAAGGGAACTGGTAGTGGAGCGCTGAGCGCCCTGATCTTGGGGGTAAAATAGTCTCCTGTCATAGCTATTCGGCTTCTCCACGACTGCTTATCCGTATAGTATTCTACAAGTACTCCCAGCTTATCGTTGGCTCTAAATGCGTCGATAACGTCGTTTGGCTCAGCCCAGTGCGAGAAAACCATCTCGTCAATCAACTTAAGCAAGTTTAAGTCATCAACTCTGTTGACTAGCCTCATCAATACTTTTTCTCTTCTAGGGTAAAAGATAACGGCGTTAGGGTTTTCTTCACTATACTGTCCCATAAGCATAAGTATGCCCGCGCCGCAATCCTGCATACCTTTCTCTACTAAACACTTATGCGATACCTCGTTGAAGTCTTTATCAAAGTGCCTTATATGCAGAGACCCTCCCTCAGTAGTCAAGAGAACATAGCCATCTATCCAAGGATTATAGGCAACATTAACAGCGTCTCTCGTAGGCGGCGCGCTTAAAATCTTCTTTATATTCTCTAACGTAAAGTCTTTATCTACTTCAGCTACAAAAACCTCTCTCCGCTTCGCGCTAACCCAGCCCGTGAAAAACAGCAGCCAGCAGCCTCTCTCAGGATCATACACCATCCTTGGCGTACCGACGCCTCCAGCTAAGTCAGGTAATTTTTCCTTAAATAAAGA
>QMSB01000066.1 GCA_003650815.1 Thermoprotei archaeon
CTAAAGGAAACAAAGTCTATGTTCATGCCTTTAGGTGGCCCGGCAAAGAGATCTGTGTAGCGGGAGTAGCTAATTCAGTACAGTCAGCCTATATACTCACAACAGGAGAAGAAGTAAAAGTAGTACAAAAGAAAGACAGAGTATTTCTCAAAGGACTGCCAAGACTAGCACCAGATCCCTACGATACAGTAATAGTTTTAGAACTAGACGGAAAGCCTGAAAAAGCCCCTCTATCTCTTACTCAGTAGTAACTGCAAACTTTATTCGTTAGTTGCGAATGATATTACAAGAGCTTTCTTTACTAACAAGAATTCTTGCAGTGAGTTTAGTAGATGCTTTACTTAGTGCACACTATTAAGTAGCTTTCTTTAAAATCTTTTATTAATTCAATGGAAAAACCTATTTTCTCTAAAGCTGCGATAAAAGATTCTTTATCTATATAAATATCGTAGCGCTTATAAAATTCAACAAGCTCGTCTACACTAAATCCCAGCTCTTTTCTCGTTCTACTGCTGTCCCATCTAGTGATACCATATATTTCTCTAACAACAAGTTTTCCGCTATGCCTTAATGCACGATAGGTTTCCCTCAGAGCCCTAGAGTATCCGAGAATCTGGCCGAAACCACAGTTATTAGTGATGATATCGAAGTAGTTTTGTCTAAATGGCATAGCTCTAGCATCAGTAACTAAGGGAAGAGACTTATTTAAAAGACCATAGTACATCAATATTCCTTCAATTCTCTTAGCACACTTGTAGTCTATATCAAAACTGTAAAGTTCTCTAAACTCTCTATATTTTTCAAGAAGATGGGCTAGGAAGAATCCTCCGCCAGAGCACATATCAAGTATTCTACTCGGAGAAAGATCTTTGACGATGTAAACCATTTCTTTCAAAGCCTCATTATGTTCAGTCTGCCTCTTAATTCTCTCTAAGTGCCTTTCGATTGAGCACTTTCTGATGCGCCAGCCACCCATAGCTAAAAGACTCCGGTCAACAGGTTCTTTAAAGAAGACTTTAGGCGGAGAATACTCTCCCTTAATCACTTCAGAGTATCTCCTACGAATTCTGTCTATGCCATATTTCTCTAAAAGCTTCTCGTAAGGCTCGGTAGTATAGCCGAATAGAGCCTCTACAAAAGGATGATTCCAGTCAGCACGCTGACCGGGCTCGAGCAAAACAGGAATTCTCGCATAAATTCTAAATAAAGTCTTACATGAAACACAAGACAAAATAGCTCTCTGAATGACGTCATTGTGCCTAACAGCTCTCTTAATCTCAAGAGATCCCTTACAGAGGGGACAAACCACTGATACTCTGAGAGAGTGCTCAAGGAAGGTTGCCTTCATACATAAATCAATCTATTTTTACCAATATTTAATTTTATCTAGAAAAAATTTATATATTTTAGTTGCGTATATTAAACGGAGTTTCTCTGGAGCAACTAGAGCTAGCAACCCTTTTCAGAAAATAACACTAATAACAGATAGTTACTTATCAAAAACTAAAATATTGGTAGCACATATGAAAATCTATATTATCTTTGTAATATGCTACAAATACATTAATTGACGTTCTCATTTCTTCTGTATATAGTGATGCATTGTTTTTAGTAAATCATTGTGGGCAAAGGACTAAATCTTACACGAGACCGATAAGAGCGTTTAATGAATAATTCTAGCTAGGAATACATAATAACAGAAGTCACTTACTGTAATAAAGTCTGCTTTGAAAATTCTCCAATAGTATTTACTTGATGCTTTAGGAAGGAAAATTTAAAAGGGACTTTAGAGTATGGGTCTTATGGGTATGGGTCTTATAATTCCCAGATCTGAAGCTAAAGAGCTTGAAGGAGAGAGTTGGGTTCTCTTATTTGGTAGGAGGAAGACGGGGAAGACCTTCCTTGTTAGAAGAATGCTTCATTATGATTACTACTTTTTCGTAACGAGAGGGAGGGGAGTATTCTGTGAGAGTACAGAGGGAGTAGAGTCTCTTACCTATCCTGTTTTCTTAGAGAGGCTTAAGAATCTTCTTAAAAATGATATTGTCTTGGTTATAGATGAGTTTCAGAGGCTTCCTGAAGACTTCCTAGATTTTCTTCACTACGCGAAGAGCTGGAGTAAGGCTAAAGTCATTTTAGTAGGCTCTAGTATGCTTGTCTCAAAAAGAATTCTGCATCCACGCAGCCCGCTTCTCGGAATAGTCAAGCCAGTCAAGCTAAGTCTAATTAAACCGCTAGACGTAATGCGCGCTTTACTTAAATTAAAGAAACCTGAGGAAGCTTTAGCTCTGGCTCCTATTGTCAGCGATCCCTGGATACTAGAGTTCATAGATTTAAATAAGCCATATGAAGAAATCGTAGACCAGGTCATAGAGGTTTTGAGGCTAAGTGCTCGAGGGCTTATAGGAGAAGTTTTCTTAGAGGAAGAGAGGGAGCTGACTGAGAGGTATGAAGCTATCTTAAGGGCTATAGCCTGCGGCTGTAAAACTCCAGGAGAAGTCGCTTCATATCTCTCAGGCATACTAGGTGAACACTTGAAATCACAGGATGTGAAGAAGTACATGAGTAATCTCGTTGAAATGGGGCTTGTCAGAAAAATAAGGCTATTCAAGAAGAAGAGGTATTTATACATAGTAGACTCGCCACTTCTTGACCTATTTTTCTACCTAGACGCTAAACTAGGATTCTACGAGCTCCGCCCCCCACTAAGCCTTGTCAAAGAAAAGGCCGTGGAGAAAATCCCTTTCTACTACGAGCAGTTCATAGTCGATTTACTTGCACAGATTCTAGAAGCTGAGACGCAGAAAAGTTTTCAGCCTGAAATAGACGGCATTTTAGTAAGAGGGAAAAAGTCTGTCGCGGCTATAGAGGTGAAAATGGGTAAGGTAAGTCTTAGTGAAATATACAACTTTAAGTCTAAGGCATCAACCCTAGCGGAAGAACTCATAGTAGTAGCAAAAAATGCTCCCGAAGCTACTTCTGAAACCAGTGTCGAAGTTTATACTCCGCAAAAAATCGCTGAAATAATTAAAAGATTCAGCTAAACTGAAATACTTAAACAAGAGTTCTTAGTTCTGGAAGTACCCTTTCCGCAAATTCCTCTATTGGTTTTATTTTATAGGCATCAGGGAAGTAGAATATGAATTCGGTGACGCCTATTTCGACATATTTTCTAACTCTTTCTACTATTTCCTCTGGTGTGCCAATATACTGAGTTTTCCTCAGACCTTCATAGCTTGCTTTACTTAGTGTAAGATGTTCACATTCCTTAATTTTCTTTTTGATTTCCTCTTCACTTTCACCCATTATTAAGAAGCCGTCATGTACTTTTATTATCTCATTGAAGTCTCTGCCTATTTTTTTACAGTGTTTCTTCAGTACTTCTAGTTTCCTCTTATAGAACTCAGTGTCTCCCCAGACATGGTACTTATTTGCGTGCTTAGCTACAACTCTCAAAGTCAGCTGTTCCCCGGCTCCAGCCACTAAGATCGGCGGATGAGGCTTCTGCACAGGCTTAGGATCATTTAAGCCTTTCTCCACTCTGTAGTATCTTCCCCTAAAAGTCACTTCATCTTCAGTCCACATCATCTTAATGATCTGTAGTGCTTCGTCTAGCGCCTTTATTCTGTCGGCTGGCTTAGGGAAAGGTATTCCATAGCCTCTGAACTCGTTTTCATACCAGCACGCCCCTATACCGAACTCAACTCTGCCGTTCGATATCACATCTACGTTGGCTACAATCTTAGCTAGAACAGTAGGATATCTGTAGAGAACACATGTAACAAGGGTCCCCAGCCTAATCTTATTAGTCACAGCAGCTAGTGCTGTCAGCGTAGTCCACGCCTCAAAAACAGATCTTCCTTTAAGCGGCTGTGGTACTGTGTGGAAGTGGTCGAAGACCCAGAGTGAATCAAAGCCGAGCTCTTCAGCTCTCTTAGCAACTTTAACTATAAGGCTCCACTGCTCAGCAGGAGGTAGATCAGGAGGCAGGTCAAGTCTCCATCCTTGAGGCACAAAGAGACCTATCTTAAGCTTATTAGACATATGTTCTTGTAGAACGCGATGATAATAAAGTTTCTGCTGAAGACTTATTTATGTGAAGTACTTTATGCTTGTTTTGCTTCAAGAAAGCGTCTATAGAGGTTCTCTATAAGCTCTATATCCCTTAAAGCATCTCTGCTACTAGTTAAGGGCTCTCTATCCTCCTTGACACATTTTATGAAATGTTCCGCCTCTTCTCTGAAAGCCCACCTCCAGTCTCCGTAATATCTCTTAAATGTTCTCTCACTGCTACTATATACTTCGACTAATGAAGGAGTATTTCTCAGTAGAGGTGGAGGAGGCTTTACTTCAATCCAACCTTTCTCAAAATATATTTTAAGCTCTTCGTCCCAGAAATGAGCTTTAATAAATCCTGTCTCAAAGCCTACACTGAAGTCTCCGTAAGATATTATTGAATTATGCATGTCGTCACAGAAACTCGAGCAAATTATCTTCTCAGGTTCTCCTAGAAACCATCTCATTAGGTTCACGTCGTGGCAAAAGACGTCGAGAAACGCTCGATATCTACAGTATTCGCTTAAATCTAGCCACTTAGGAGGACGAGGCTTGACTTTAGGCTTAGGCTCATCTGTAGTTACAAGCCGCGAAGTCTCTATTAATCCTCCAGTCCAGTCTCCACCATAACAGTGTACTCTAGCGTAAATCACTTTACCTAAACTTCCCTCCTGCAGAAACTTCGATACAAGGTCTTTAGCATACCTACAGCCTGGATCATAGCGCTTCATATAGCCTACCATAAGTATCCTATTGTTTTTCTCAGCACATTTCACCATTTCTCTAGCGTCATCAGAATTAGTAGCTATAGGCTTCTCCACGAAAACATCTTTACCAGACTTAAGCAAGTCTAAGACTATAGGTGCATGAAGCTCATCTGCTACAGCAACAACACACGCGTCAATATCTTTTACATCGATTATATCTAAGTGTGACTTATAGTAGCGTGGAATATGGTACATGGCAGCTACAGCTCTGCCAAGTTTTTCCCTAAGTTCACATAATGCAACTACCTCACAGTCACTGATACTCATGAAGTTCGGTATATGTACTAGCTGGTTCATTACACCTGCTCCAATGAAGGCAAGCCTAATAGTCATCAAACCACCTAGTCGAGAGAAACTCCAGCAGCAGAAGCTACTCTAATTAAACTATCGTAGGCTTTCTTCGCTATATCCACAGCACTCATCTTCCAGTACTCTTCCCTAAATATCTCTACAGACAAGTATCCCTCGTACTCCTTTTCACAGAAAATTTTCAGTACATCAATTAAAGGTATTACTCCCTCACCGCAGAAAAGTCTATGTTTATCAGCCAGTCTATCTTGAGGCAAGTCTTCACAGTCATTTATATGCACGAAAAACAGCTTATCTTCAGGAACTTCCCTCAAGTGATCCAGAGAGCCGTCACCACGATACCAGTGAAAAGTATCTATCAGAAACCCTATATTCTCATGATTCACGGCTCTCACTATCTCTATTGCTGGAGGTAGTTTTTCAAACCATTCTAAAGCCACTTTGATACCATATTCACCTGTAAGGGAGCCTAATTTCCTTAAGCGGAAAACATACTGCTTTAAAGCTTCCTCAAAACTTTTTCCTCCTAATCCCTCAGCGCAGACTATAATATACTCAGAGCCAATATAGTTTCCTACTTCAAGAAAAGGCTTAAGCTTATTTACTCTCTCCTCGTACTTTGTTTCGCTGCAGAAAACATATCCTCCAAAAGCACATAAACACGGAGCACTTACATTGAAGTCTTCTAGAAGTCTCTTTAAATCACTCTTACTACTTCTCGCCAGAAATTTCTTTAATTTACCTACCCATATTTCAACAGCCTTAAATCCGGCCTCACTAGCTGCACGAATATCTTCTTCAAGACTATAAGGCATAGTAGTAG
This sequence comes from Thermoprotei archaeon, assembly GCA_003650815.1. Taxonomy (GTDB): domain Archaea; phylum Thermoproteota; class Thermoprotei; order Thermofilales; family B15-G2; genus B15-G2. Next base: position 5,956 of record QMSB01000066.1, read on the forward strand.
CCCCATTTATACACGACTTCACAGAGACACCAATCTAAGTAGCGCAGAAGTAGTTTAAAACACTAATCAAACTAGATACCTCAGCTATTCTCGTTTAGAATCTTCTGCTTGTACTTCAAGTACTCTCTAGTGTCTCCGAAAAACACTATGCCTCCCTTTTCATCTATCAGCATAACCTTGCCGCCAGCAAGGAAGTATGCTTCATAGTACTGGTAGTCTTTTTCAAAGGAATCCAAATACTTCACGAGCTTAGGTTCTCTAGGCACGTTAATCACATAAATCCAGTTAATTAAACTTTATGCTAACACTTAAATCATCAGAACATCGACTCGAATTAATTACTTAAATAGCTTGAAACGACTATATATGTGTGCGAATAGCCGTACTAGGGGCGCATCCAGACGACCCTGACTCAGGTACAGGCGGACTAATAGCTCTCTTAACTAAACTAGGACACGAAGTAACAGCAGTATCTTTTACACGAGGAGAGCTCACAGGAAAAATGAGCACTATCGAAGAAAACGCCAAAGTAAATGAGCAGGAGGCAGTAGAAGCATATAAGATACTGGGAGCTAAAGTAGTATTCCTCGACTTCAAGGACGCTGAAGTCTACGCCTCCAGAGAAGCAGTACTCGAAGTAAAGAATACTATAAAAGACCTATCTCCAGACATCGTTATCACACACTGGCCAATAGACACTCACTCTGATCACAGAGCAGTAGGAGTAGTCACAATAAGTGTCATCAGAAGCCTCAGTCCCCAGCCAGCCCTATATTTCTACGAAGTAATGACAGGACACCAAACAAAATGCTTCACACCAGAAATCTATATCGATGTAACAGAGGTAGCCGAGCTTAAAAGGAAGGCATGCTATATGCACAAAAACTGTTTTCCTGAAAAATGGTATCCTGTACACGAAAAAATGATGATTTTCAGAGGAATGGAAATGGGAGTCAAATATGCTGAAGCATACACCTCCTTCGAGAAATCTTACGCACATGAACTAGCTCAGCTACTCAAGGCTCTGCCTTAAATATACTCATTTAAACTTTGCTGAGGCTTTTTAAAGGAGATAATGGATACTTGGAAGCTCAAAACCGACACACTTGAACCCTACTATTTCTCCTATCTAGGTAACGGGTACTTAGGAATACAGACCAGTAAAGATGGTACAGGTGCATATTTTGGGACAAGAAGCTTTATTGCAGGCGTATATGACGGTGAATACGAGAGAATAGTTGAAATACCCAAGTGGAGCGGGATACCCTTCTTTGTCTCAGACAAGCATCCCTTCTCTGATTTAAACAAGATAAAGAACTATGAACAAATACTAGACTTGAAGAAGGCTGTTCTGCTAACTAAATATACTTGGCTTAGCCCCCGAGGATCCATAGACTTTGATATAGTGTTCTTTGTCTCGAGAGCAGATCCCCATGTGGCAGCAATATCCTATGCATTCACTCCACGACAAAACATAAAGGCAGGTCTAGAGATTTTTCTAAATGCATCTGGTTTAGAAAACCTAAGGGTTGTTGAAAGAGGAGCAGAAGAAGATACTGTGTGGCTAGAAGTTGAAACCAGTTTATCTAAAATAAGAATCGCAGAAGCATCTAAAGTAGTCTGTAAGTCTAAGCCATCTGTAGAAGAAGTAATTGAAGAAAAATCTTCTAGACTAAAGCTAGTTTTCGAAGCTGAGGAGAATAAAAGCTACTGTGTACGCAAGTATACTGTTTTCTATACTACACTTGACTCTGAGAATCCTCTTGAGGACGCTTTAAGGAAAATAGAGGAATGTGAAGCTAAAGGCTACGAGAAATTGTTTAGTGACCACTGCAGAGAGTGGGAGAAGATATGGGGGAGGGATATAGAGGTAGACGACCCAATTGTTCAGCGTAGAGTACGCGCCTGCATATACCACTTGGTCTCTAGTGTCCGCGAAGGACAAGACTACAGCATACCGCCCATGGGGCTATCAAACGATGGATGGGGAGGACATATATTCTGGGACGCCGACTTCTTCATGTTTCCCGCACTAATCCTCCTATTCCCTGAGCTAGCTAAAAGCATAGTAGCATACCGTTGTAGGACGCTCGAAGCAGCTAAAGAACACGCCAAGAAACACGGATACGAGGGCGCATGGTACGGCTGGCAGACAGCTAGCTCGGGTAAAGAAGTCTCTCGAGGAGGCTACTCAGATGAAATACACATAGTCGGAGACGTCGCGTGGGCACAGTGGATATACTACCTAGCTACAGGAGACGAAGAATACTTCAGAAAATGCGCTGCACCAATCATAATCGAGACAGCAAAATTCTGGGCTAGTAGAGTCACATACAATCTGGAGAAAGGCCGCTATGAAATACTAAAAGTAGTACCTCCCGACGAATCAGTCTGTGAAAAATGGGGCAAAGAAACAGTAGACAACAGCGCTTTCACAAATGCAATCGCGCAGTGGAATATTAAGACAGCTATCAAGGTATGCGAAAAACTAGGAGTAAAATACCCCAGGAAATGGACTGAAATAGCCGAGAAAATGTACATTCCTTTCGACGAAGAAAAGAAAATTATACTAGAGTACGACGGATACAACGGGCACTCCATCAAGCAGCCAGACATACTTGAAATGATATTTCCGCTAGACTACCCTATGCCTAGAGAAGTTACTGAAAACAACTTCAAGTACTACATAAATAAACCCGACAAAGAACTCGGACACAGCTTCTGCCCCACAATACACGTAGTTGCAGCCTGTAGACTAGGTAAGCGCAAAGAAGCCTCAGAGCTCTTTAAAGAATGGGATTCCTTCTTTCTCCCACCATTTGAAGTAATAAGAGAAATCCTATACCATGACAAAGGAATAGTATTCCTCACAAGCACAGCAGGCTACTTAATGAACATAATCTACGGCTTCGCAGGAATCAAAATAACCGAAAAAAGACTTGAAATAAAGCCTCTACTACCAGAAAACATCTCAAGAATAGTATTCAAGAAAATATTCTTCAGAGGAAAAACATACAGGCTCATCGTAGAGAAGAAAGGCGGTAGAGATGTTTACGAGCTTCAAGAACTCAAATAGATGCTCTTCAATTTCAACTTGCTATCGGAGAGGGAGTTTATGTCCATTGATTAGGTTAAGTTAATGTCGTTATTTCTTCGAGAAAAACTTATAGCATTGTAATACAAGATGTAATACGGTGACTAAAGTTGGTTAGTGTAGTGATTTCTATCAGGATTCCTAAGGAGCTTAAAGAGAAACTTGAAGAACTCGACGTCAACGTCAGCGAAGTTGTCAGAGAATTTCTAAAAGAATACGTTGAAGAAATTGAATTAAGGGGACTTGAAGAAAAATTAAGAAGACTTAGACTACATTTATCGGGAAAAATAGATCCTGCTACTGTAGCTAGGCTTGTGAGAGAAGATAGAGTTAGAAAATGAAATTTCTTCTCGATGCATCGGTTGTAGTGCCCTTATTAATCGACTATGGTGAAAAACTACTTAACATAGTTGCTAAAGTGTCATTTCATGTATTAGACCTTACGGTCTATGAAGCTGGCAATAGCCTGTGGAAAATGTCTACTCTACTGAAAATAACAAGCTTAGAGGACGCCATAGAGATCATAGAGGTTTTAAAAGAGCTTACGAGAAAGAAGCTCATTAAACCCATTTACTTTAATGAGTTAGATTTACTTGGAATTACTGAGCTTGCTGCTAGAGAAAACACTACTTTCTATGATTCTTCGTATATAGTAGCTTCGAAGAAGCTAAATGCAACACTTGTAACTGAGGACAAAGAACTTATTAAAAAAGCAGAAAAATATGTTAACGTAATGACTTATGC
>QMSB01000067.1 GCA_003650815.1 Thermoprotei archaeon
TAGTAGACTTTGCTTTGAGTATAGGATACTTACTTTTATTAACTAAAATTGTTCTACCGAGCTATATTGCGGAGTCTATAGAAACTTGTATAGCACCAGCCCTTATAGTCGCGGCAGCTATTTCATCAACTATTCTTAAGTACTCTAGCCGCACACCACGTAGCCGACTCATATTAGTGCTTATTACAGTCCTCTCAATACTCTATGTTTACTTTTCCTCATTTAGCATAAGGCTTACTGTAGAACTGCTGTCTTTAAGTGCTATCACGCTGTGCTTCTGGCATACTATACCTGAAATACTCTTAAGTAGTTTCTTCAAGAAGCTCGAGAAAACACATATGTTACTTAAGCTAAGCTCTCTGAGAAAAGAAGAAAACTTCATCCTCTATATCTTATGTACTCCGACCTGCCTATTTTCAGCCATCGTCTTACTTTTAATATCCTTTAATGTAAGTATAGCTAAGTTACCATATGTTCTCCTCACTAGACTTACTTGGATTTCCATAGTCTATATTTCAGCAGTACTTATTCCAGTTAGCTTACTAGTCGAAGAGCTTAACATTAGAGTATATAATAAAGAGTACTATATTTTATTTAAGCCAAGTTTATGGAAAAACTTCAGTAAAATCTCTCTACTTCTCACAGTGCTGTCTTTAATAGCTCTCTTCACACACTTTTACTCCTTAGGAAACTCTGTACTGGCCTGGCGGAAAGCAGTATCAACACTGGTCTTCACGCTAACGAGTAGCACTCCTCTAATAACTATTCCACTACTCCTATATGAAAAGTACTCGTTGAAGAAACACTTGAATTCTCTATCAAGCAAACTGCAGCTAAAGCCTATTCAAACTATTCTAAAATCAGTAATTATTATAATTCTTTTAACAAATAGCTGTTTAGCTTTCTCTCAGCCTAGTGTAATTAAGTCTGGAGTTAAGCTAATATATTACGCTGAGTATCGGCGAGGAGAACATGTAGAATATTCTTTAGTAAACTTCACAGTAGTGTCTTTTTCGGAGAAAGAAATAGTTATCAAAGTAGAGTCTAAGGCAGAGTGGATGAAGTGGCTTACCGGAGTATATTTAGTAGATATTAACGGAACTATAGTTAAGGGAAAATATAGAGGAAAGAAATTTATCTTATGGCTACCCAACATTACTAGTAACATAGAGATTCTTAACTTAAAGTATACGTATTATGGCTTAAAGAAAATATTGTCAAAGGAAGTACACGTATACTTAGCTAAAGCAAGTATAGTATCTTTCCGAAAGGACTTACTGTTAGACAGCCTAATATACCCTTTAAATGAGTCAAATATAGCTAATTATAGAATAAGCTTAATACTTTTGCGTGTAGAGAAGGTAGAAAAATACGAGGTAGTAGAACTACTTGAAAACATAGTAAATTATTTAGAGTACTTAGCCGCGATAGCGGTACTAGCACTCATCTTCTTAAAGGCTAGGGGAAAGCCTGCTGCTATGTAGGTGGATACTGGGGATATGATGGTGGAGGAGGTGGAGGATAGGTTGGTGGAGGAGCTGCTGGATACTCTGTAGGTAGCTTAAGTGTAAAGAATCCTACTGCTGCTAAAATATTTGTTATTAGTCCAAGGATACCTAGAATAACTACACCTATTATTCCTCCAATTAAGCCTCCTAAGACCTCTAGACCTACTTCTCCTCCCCTCATAGCTGGAAGCAATATTAGTAGAACAAAAGCTGCTCCAATAATTATGCCAAGTAGCACAGTTATTATTGATAGCCAGCCAGCAGCTCTGAAAGCACCATTATCAAACTTCTTTCCAGCTCTGAAGAATGAAGCTACTTGGAGTATAAAGGATATGAGTCCGAGAATACCAGCTACAATTAAAAGCCCTAGTATTGTTAAAGACATTGAAGCTATTAAAGCTCCTACTTCTTCAGGTGAAGTCACTGTAGGTAATCCCCCTAAGGCTACGAACATTACTGCAACTCCAGCTATACCAAGTACTGAACTTAATAGTATGAATATTCCTGTAGCCTTAAATAATCCATCTCTTGCTCTACCTCCTAAAGATAGCCATCCGGCTCCGACGAGAAGCCCGCCTATGAAGTTTACTACTGGTATTATAGACAATATATAGCCTAGTCCTCCCAATATCTTATAGCTCTCGCCCATAGTTAAGAATACTCTGAACAGGTTATTAAGCTTTCTCAGTATTTCACTTAAATAAAGTACATCAAGATACAACTCCATTACATAAAGCTTAAAAATAGAGCAAGCAACACTATATACTGCTCACAAAACATCATTATCTTAAAATAACTGCTTTTATCCCTCTTATAAATAGTAGTGATATACTACTTAAATAATTCACTACAAACAGATACTTAAACCATCTACTAAAGTAGCAATAACATAGTTTATCAAATATTAAACTATGTTTAAATCCAAATTACAGCAAATAAAATTATTATTGAGCAACAGTCCCGCATATAATCTTCAGAAACACTAATTCACACTACTGCAGCTACATTATGGCGTTGACACAATATTATGTACATTTTTGTACATAAAAGTATATAAATAAGCTATTTTTATCAAATAAGGCTAGATGAGTATATGTCAGTCACCAAAAGAATAGTATTGTCTACAGAAGAAATACCTAGTAAATGGTACAATATACTCCCTGATCTCCCTAGAAAACTTCCTCCTCTCCTAAATCCCGCTACAGGGAAAGAAATTTCGGCAAAAAATCTTGAGCCGCTTTTCGTCAAAGAAGCTGTTAAACAGGAGTTCAGCAATGATAGATGGATCCCTATTCCCAGAGAAGTGATAGAAGTATATGAGCTGTGGAGACCTACTCCTCTCATTAGGGCACTCCGCCTCGAGAAAGCTCTTAAGACTCCCGCCAAAATATACTACAAGTTTGAAGGAGTTAGTCCAACAGGCTCACATAAACCAAACACTGCTGTAGCTCAAGCATACTACGCCAGCAAAGAAGGAATAGAAATATTGGCTACCGAGACTGGCGCCGGCCAATGGGGGTCAGCACTCGCTTTCTCAACTGCCATGTACGGACTTAAAGCTCGAGTATATATGGTTAAAGCGAGCTACTACCAGAAGCCCTACAGGAGAGTACTGATGGAGATTTACGGAGCTGAAGTAATTCCGAGTCCCAGCGATAGAACTAAAGCTGGTAAAGAAATACTAGGGAAAGATCCCGGTAATCCGGGAAGTCTAGGCATAGCTATAAGCGAAGCTATAGAAGATGCCCTTTCAAACGATGGAGTAAAATACTCTCTTGGAAGCGTAATGAACCATGTCTTAATACACCAGACAGTAGTAGGCTTAGAAGCTAAAAAACAACTAGCCCTAATAGACGAGTACCCAGACATAGTTGTAGGCTGTGTCGGCGGAGGAAGCAACTTCAGCGGACTATTCTGGCCATTCTACTACGACAAAGTATCCAAGAAAGCAGAGAAGCCAGTAGAGTTTCTAGCAGTAGAGTCTAAAGCCTGCCCAAGCCTCAACAAAGGAGTATACTTTTTTGACCATGGAGATACATCCAAACTCACACCACTAATAAAAATGTATACTATTGGACATGATTTTATACCACCGCCTATACACGCAGGAGGATTACGGTACCATGGCGCCGCTCCTACGCTCTCTCTGCTAGTACATTTAGGTGAAGTAAAAACAGTAGCATATAACCAAGTCGAAGTATTTGAAGCAGCAACACTTTTCGCGTCAACTGAAGGAATAGTTCCTGCACCAGAATCAGCCCACGCAGTAAAAGCTGTATTAGACTTAGCACTAGAGTGCAAGAAGAAAAATGAAGAAAAAGTCATATTATTTAATTTAAGTGGACACGGCCTCTTAGACCTTAAAGCATACGATGAATACCTCAAAGGGAAACTACCGCCCTACGAAAACACCACGGTCAGCAAAGAAAGTGTTCTCGAGAAAATACTTAAAATGTATCCTTGGCTAAAGAAACTAAATAGCTTATAACAGTTGTTAAAGCAGTAACTTAGCCTAATATTTCTACTCCCAATTATAAAATTGATTGATTTTCTTCTCAACTAACTCATTTACTACCTGCTCTACATGTTGGATAATTTGCTGTCAAAAAATTTATAACAATGTTATAAGAATAATAAGTGCCTCATGAAAATAAATGAGATAGTTGTCGAAGTTTTATTTGATAGTGGAGAACAATTGCAAGTAAAATTACCTGCTGGGTCTACTGCTCTCACCAGAATATCTTTTGTGATTTTCTCGTATTCTTCGACTGTTTTAGATAAATCTTCTTCAGCGCTTCTATTCGGCCAGTACTTTATTTCAGGAACTACTTTGCCGCAGCCTACTTCTAGCTCAAATCCATATTTCAGGGTCTTCTTAGAGACCCCGAATAGAATACTGTCTGGCGATTCGTACGCCATCTTAGTGAACAGCAGGACATATTTTGCTTGCAGAATATTTATAACTTTGTTATAGCTATAACTTAGTTATAGGGAAAGACTAATATAGCTCTTTAATAACAATGTTATAGATACTGATGTCCAGAAATACTCTTAAAGTATTTTACAGCACACTAGACTTAGCTATAGGCTTATGGCCGACACCTCTAGTTAAACTAAGCTCTCTCTCAGACAAAGGAAAAGAAGTATGGGCTAAGCTCGAGTTCTTCAATCCTTACAGCCGCAGTATTAAAGACCGGCCTGCATGGAACATGATTATTAAAGCTTGGAAGAAAGGATTATTGAAGAAGAAGCTCTATGAAGCTACTTCAGGTAATGTCGGAATATCTATGGCGTGTCTAGCAAATATACTCAGACTGAAATTTAGGGCATATTTACCTGCACCTACTCCGGAATCCACAATTACTCTATTAAAGCTTCTCAGGGCAGAAGTAGTCGTCACGGAGCACAGCTCTATTGACCGCGACATGATCATGTATGTTTCTAAGCTAGCCGAAGGAGAAGGAGCTGTAAATCTTAATCAATTTGAGAACAACGATAACTTCGAAGCTCACTTCAACTATACTGCTCGAGAACTAGAAGAGCAGTTAGAGGCAGTAAATAGAACTCCTCCCAGAGGAATATTCGCTGGAATAGGTACTTCAGGACACATAGCTGCTATCTCTAAGTACTTTAAGTCGAAGTATGGTGACTCAACGAAAATATATGGAGTAGTTCCAGCGAAAGGAAACAGTATACCGGGGATAAAGAAATCTGAAACTAAGCCTAAGTGGCTTTCTGAAGTAAAGGTAGATAAGATAGAAGAAATATCTCTTGAAGAGGCTATAGAGGGCTGCATTCATATAGCAAGACACGAAGGACTGCTTATAGGCTTGAGCTCAGGTGCTGTTACAGCAGCTTTCTCTAAGCTACGCAGAAATCTCAGCCCAGGAGTCTACGTCCTCATATATCCTGACGACGCGTTTAAATATATCAGCTATTTCAAGAAATATTTGTGTAGGTGATTGTATGCTTACTCCTTTCTGCGAAATACTGTCTAAGAAAATTCTTCCCGTAATGAGAGTTCTTATAGCTAAAGAATTAATTGAAAAGTATAATTTTACTCAGCTTGAAGCAGCCCGTATTCTTGGAATAAGTCAGCCTCTTCTAAACTACTACCTCACGGGTAAAAGAAAAGTAAAATATTTTGATGAATTATCTAGTGTTCCGGTTATAGTAGAGCTGAGCAAGAAGATAGCTGAAGCTATAGCTCGCAGAGAACTTACTGTAGACTACTTCTGTATAGTATGTAGAACTCTTCATGCTCACGCCGCAGAAATACTAGAGAAGCTGAACATAGATGTTAACACTATTCTTATTCCCTCTAAAGAGGTGAAATAATGTTAAATGCTGAGAAAATTAGAGAAGATTTCCCTTTACTGAAAAACACTAATATAATTTACTTAGATAATGCTGCTACAACACAAAAACCTATTCAGGTAATTGAAGCTATTAAAGAATTTTACTCTAAATATAACGCGAATATTCACAGAGGCATATACGAGCTGAGCGAAAAAGCCACTGAACTTTACGAAGAGGCGCACGAAGAAGTAGCTAAATTCATTAACGCGCGGAGCTGGGAAGAAGTAATTTTCGTGAGAAATACTAGTGAAGCACTCAACATACTGGCTTTAACTTTATCGAAAAAAGTAATCAGTAGAGGAGACGAAATAATCGTCACGATAATGGATCACCACAGCAACCTACTACCATGGTTTAAAGTAGCTGAATATACTGGAGCTAAGGTCAGAGTAGTTAAATTTTCTCCGGCGAAATGGAGTCTCTCTGGAGAAGACTTAGAGAACTACGTGACTGAGAAAACTCGTATAGTGACTCTACCTCATGTATCGAATGTTCTGGGAGTAATAAACGATATAAAAAGTGTAGCTAAAGTAGCTCACGAAGTAGACGCCCTCTTAGTGGTAGATGGAGCACAGTCAGTACCTCACCTACCTGTAGATGTAAGAGAACTAGAAGCAGATTTCCTCGCATTCAGCGGACATAAGATGCTAGGACCAACGGGCATAGGCGTACTCTGGGGGAGAAAAGATCTCCTCGAAGACCTTCCGCCGATTCTCTACGGAGGAGACATGATTAAATCAGTTTCACTAGATCTCTTTACATCCAGACTCAACATAGTGTACAATGATCTTCCCTGGAAATTCGAAGCAGGAACACCCAATATTGCTGGCGGCATAGGACTATGTGAAGCAGTAAGATATTTAAAGAAAATAGGCATGAATGAGGTTCGTAGACACGAGGAAAAACTCCTTCAATACACTTTGAAGAGGCTTTCTGAGCTAGAAGATAAAGTAAGCATTCTAGGTCCACTAGACTTCTCTAAGAGAAGCGGACTAGTATCATTTAATTTAAGCGGCTATGATCCATTTGCTGTAGCTTCATGGCTCGCTTCAGATAATATTGCTGTTAGAGCCGGCTTTCACTGTGCTCAGCCACTCTACAAGTACCTAGGATTGGATAAAGGTAGTGTAAGAGCAAGCTTCTACATATACAACACTGAGAGCGAAGTAGACGCCTTAGTGGAGAGCTTAAAGAACCTTTTAGGTGAATAATAATGTCCGTGAAAGAACTTCTTAAAAGTCACGGCACTCCCCCTCGTGAAGTATACTTCGATTTAGAGAACTCTCCCTTTGTACCCAAAGAAGTCGTTGAAGAAATGCTCCCTTACTTCAATAAATACGGCTACGGCAATCCGGCTATTACACATAAGCCTGGATGGGAGGCATATGGCGTGCTTCTAGAGGCAAAAGAATTCATCGCAAAAACCATCTGCGCAGAATCTCCCGAAGAGATAGTCTTTACCCATAGCGGTACTGAAGCAAACAATCTAGCTGTGCTAGGTATAGCATTAAAGAATAGGAAAAGGAAAGGCAAAATAGTGGTGTCTGCAATAGAACACCTAAGTGTTACTTTCGCCGCTGAATATTCCTCAAAGCTTTTCGGCCATGAGGTGGCAGTAGTACCCGTAGACGAAGACGGTTTTATAGATCCTGAGATCTTCGAAGCCTATATGAGTAAAGATGTATTTCTAGTAAGTATTCAGACAGTTAACCATGAAATAGGCACTATACAGAATATTAAGGAACTCGTTAAAATAGCTAAGGACTACAATCCCGACGTAGTTTTCCACACAGATGCTGCTGAAGCATATGCTAGGCTAAGATTCAGTGTCAAAGACCTTGGAGTAGATTTAGTGACATTGAGCAGTAGCAAGATACACGGCCCTAGAGGTGCAGGAGCACTTTATGTTAGAAGAGGAATAGAGCTAGAGCCTGTTATAAGAGGACAAATTAGTGTAGAGAAACTGTGGCCCGGCGCCGAAAATATTCCAGCTATAGTCGGCTTCAAGAAAGCAGCTGAACTAGCTTTCGATAACTTCGAAGAGAACGTTAAGAAAATGAAGAATTTAAGAGACATGCTTATGGAAGGCATACTCGATAGAGTACCAGATGTTCTTGTAAATGGTCCCAGAGGAAACCTGAGGGCTCCGGACAATGTCAACGTAAGCTTTCTTTACGTTGAAGGAGAAGCTTTAACAATAGAGCTTAGCTTGAGGGGAATCTATGTTTCGAGCGCAAGTGCGTGTACTAGCCGCATGCTTGAACCAAGCCACGTACTGTTAGCTATTGGAAGAAAATATGAGGAAGCTCATGGAAGCATACTCTTCAAGATCTCGAGATATCACAGCGAAGAAGACATAAATTATGCTCTCGAAAACATAGTTGAAGCAGTTAAACGTTTGAGGGAAATAAGCCCTATTAAAGGTGTAAAAAATGAGTAAGATGCCTCTCCTATATTCGCCTAAAGTACTTGAAATATTCAAGAACCCTAAAAACTTGGGTAAGATGGAAGATGCAAGTGTTGTAGCTGAAGCAGGGAGCCCTGCTTGCGGAGATATCATAAAAATATACTTGAAAATAGAGAAGGTGGACGGTGAAGATACTATAGTAAAAGCAAGTTTTGAGAGCTATGGTTGTGCAGCTAACATTGCTTCAGCTAGCATACTCACAGAACTAGTTAAAGGAAAAACTATCAAAGAAGCATGGAACATCAGCTGGAAGCAGATATCTGATGAACTAGGAGGTCTTCCCTCGATTAAATATCACTGTAGCATACTGGCAGTAGGCGCCCTTAAGAGAGCTATAAGAAAATACTATAAAGATAGACAGCGCCCTGAATGGCTTCCCGAAGAAGAAACTCCTGAGGAAAAACAGGCTCTTGAAGTAGAGAGGCTCATTGAAAGGCTCTATAAAGGACTCGAACAGGTGGGAACTTGAAAATAATTGATTTAACCGTAAAGCGTCCTGGATGCACTGGACATCCTGTAGTGAGGCTTAATAGAGTACTCAGAGAACTGGAAGATAGGCGAGCAATCATTAGGGTTAAAACTAGCGATATTCCTGTAAAAGTTTTAGAAAGACTTGTTTTAAAGAAAGGCTACAAGATCGTTAAGATAGCTGTTGAGGGGATTTGCGTTGAAGTAGAAATAGAGAAGATCGATACTGCGCTCTAAAGCTTAAGCGCTAAGGTTTTAAGTATAAATAAGTCTCAAGTACGTCGCTTTAGCTGAGGTGACTATATACTTGAGAGACCCCCTCAAGGCACTAAAGTTATCCATATCTTTAAATACCGTAGGTGTAGCTGTAAAGCTTGCTGGAAGCGCTATTACAGGTAGCCTAGCTCTGTTAGTGGACGCACTAGACTCTTTTCTCAATATTTTTACAGGACTTGTTGTGAGAAAATATTATCTTAAAGCACAGAAGCCTCCTGATATAAGACACCCCTACGGACACCACCGTTATGAAGCATATGCTACAGTGCTAGTCCTCATAGTAATGACATCGCTTGGAGTTCTCATGGCCTCAGCCACATTACATGAAATGCTTGAAGGCAGGAGAAGAGGACTTCTAGACCCCTTAGCAGTAGTCTTCGCGTCATTATCTTTTGTAGTTAACGGCGTCTCTGTATACTTCCTTAGAAAACAGACTCAGAGTATTGCTTTAAGAGCTGAGGCAAAACACTTGTCGATAGACGTAGCCGAGTCAGCTACAGTACTCGTAGGAGTAGTATTCGCGTCGATAATTTCAGGAATATGGGATTTAGTAGCTGCTTTAATAGTACTAGGATTTATTGTTTACAATAGTTATCAAACTCTATTAGAGTTAAAGACTTTCATAATGGATGTTAGCCCATCCGAAGAAGAACTTAGAAAAATAATCGAAGTAATTAAGTCAGCTACA
>QMSB01000068.1 GCA_003650815.1 Thermoprotei archaeon
TAAATCTCTCATCTATTCTATCAAATCTATCATCGATTTTACCGAGCTTCCTACCTAGCCAGAAAATAGACCCCCCTATCAAAGCTATAATAGTCAGCGAAGTACCTACAATATAGTATATGAGCTCATTCATCACAAAATATTCTCAAAACAACAATTTAAACATAACTATAAACAACACAACACCATCAAACAAGCACATCTCCCCAAAACCCCAAACACCAGCAACCCGAAATAACAACGAAACCATAAAACACTTCAATACAATTTAACAACAAAAGATAAAATTCTCCCAAAATCCTGTTAAACAAGGAAAAGCTTTCATTTTCTAAGTAAATATAATAATGAGTAGTGAAATATTTCGTCCCTAACTTAAGTTAAACAATCGCAATCAAAAGAAATAGTAGTCACTAAAGAATATGTACTTAAAAGGATAAAGAGGAACGCTGGCTATTAGTAGTATAGAATTTATGTGAAATAGCTTTCAATACTATCCTAGTCTTGTTTACCTTTTATAAAATAGTCTGATGACTTAACTTCCTGACCTAATTTTGTGGAAAGTTAAGTGTTTGTAGCTTAGCGAGAATGCTGGTTGGCTGAAGACTTATTTTATGAAGGTTTTTCTACTATTTTTCTGACTAATGAGACATAGTGTTTCATGTTTTTTAGGCTTACGTTGGGAGGGATGTTGTGGTCTACGCACGGTATGTAGCCTCCTTCTTCTAGGAGTCTAGGTACTTTAGATAATACTTCATGTTCAATAGTTTTCTTTGATTCAACGAGTTTTCTTTTATCTATTCCACCCATTATTGCTAGTGAGTCACCGTATTCTTTTCTTATTTTAAGTGGATCCATGCCTGCGGCTATTTCAAACGGCATCATTGCGTTTACTCCAGCTTCAATAAATAGTCCTAGTATGGACTCAAGGTTTCCGTCTGAATCAACCATTATTATGTCTACTCCCAGCTTCTTCACATGACTTATTAACTCCTCGTAATAGGGGCTCATAAATTCTTTGAAGATTCTGGGAGAAACGAAGGGTCCCTTTTTCCAAGCCATATCCTCCCATATCAATATATAGTCTACTCGAACATTACAGATAACTACACTGCATATCTTCTTGTAGAGTTCAAGCCAGTACTCGAGTATTTCGTGAACAAAACTGGGATTTTTGTAGTACATCAAGAGAAGTCTTTTGTCTCCTAGGAGACAACGTGGAAAGCCAAATGCCCCGCAGATAGTTAGGGCTAGTGGGTAAGGGAAATTATCGTATTTTTCTCGAAGTTTTTTCCAGTCAGGCCATCTTCTGTTATCTGGGTCTAGTCTCCACTTAATTTTCTCCCAGTCTTCCTTAGTCTTTACGGGGTGTTCAACCCACATTACTCCAGGAGTAGCTGTCTCATGAGGCTTCTTGTAGGCTTTACATATTATGCCGCTTTCTTCCCTAAAGACTACTACTCCGCCGCTTTCCCATAGTACTTCTTTCTTAAAAGGTGGGTCAAAGGGAGGTCTTGTGAAGCCACTGTTTACAGGTAAGAAAACTCTCGGCTCCATTCCAAAGTACTCTTCTACATCACGGTGAGTCTTAATATGAGGCGGCAAGCCTTCTTTCCTCCACCTCTCAATAGTCTGGGGCATAAAACCCATTGTTGCCTCCCATCTGGGGGGTCTATCAACGCTCTTGAAGTGACATATGTTTATGAAACGCTGTCTAGTGTCCACATATAAACTATCTTTAAGGCAATATAGCACTTTCAGTAGGGTACTTAGATTTAATTCTTAATAGTTCGCTTAGTGAATCTACTGTACTTAACTACTTCCATATTATGTTTACTTCTTTTAACTGCATTAGTTCTTTATCCTTAGTTATTAGAGCATTTGCTTTAAGTATTTTTGCTGTCAGTATTATTATTTTATCGTGTAATTCTTTTGCTTTAGTTTTCCGAAAGTTTATCAGTATTTTTTCGTTAAATGGATAGTATTCGAAAGTAGTGTATTCTGACATCTTATTTTTAAGTAAATTCCAGTACTTTAGCCAGCCTTTTTTCTCAAATAAGTAGTAGAGCTCAGCTGCAGCAATTGTAGGCAGATATATAATTGCTTCTCTGTTTTCTGCTTCTCTGAAAGCTCTATCTGCTTTTGGAGGGAGTTTATCTAAAAGGTAGTATAGGAAAGCAACTGCATCGACTACATATATTTTCATAAAGATCCCTTAAATAGACTTTGCTTCGCCTCTGCTAGTATTTTCTCGCACTCAGATACGTCGACGTCGAGTTCTTTGAGTAGTCCTCTCAGCCCTTTAGCCTTCTTTGGACGTTTTAGGAGAACTCCCTCTTTTAGGGGAATTAGTAGTATTTCTTCACCTTCTTTGAAGCCGTAAGCCTCTCTAATTGGTTTAGGAATAACTATTTGTCCTTTTGAGCTCACTTTGACTTTAAATAGCTCTTCTAGGTAAGGTGTTATTTCCATCAGTATAGTCTTACTTTTTCTTACATATATTTCTTACTATGGTGGGTGCTTAAAACTTTTATTTATGTGCTGGTAGGTTTAAGTGGTTGGATTTATGGGAGGTGAAGGCGTTAAGATAACTTTTATTGGTGCAGGAAGCGCTGTATGGTCTACTACTGTCATACGGGATCTTCTTGTGACTCCGAGTCTTTACGGTTGCCGTGTAGTCTTAATGGATATTAATGAGGAAAGACTAGACCTCGTTTATGGATTCGCTAAGAGATATGCAGAAGAAGTGAAAGCCAACGTAGTTTTTGAGAAGACTACAGATAGGCGTGAAGCCATAAAAGACACAGACTTCGTCATCAACACTGCTATGGCTGGAGGACACTGGCACTACGAGCGCATGAGACAAGTCTCAGAAGAGTACGGCTACTATAGAGGAATAAACAGCGTTGAGTGGAATTATGTTTCAGACTACCACACTATATGGGGTTACTACCAGTTTAAACTCATGTTGAGTATAGCTAGAGACATTGAAGAACTAGCGCCAGACGCCTGGCTTATACAAATAGCTAACCCTGTTTTCGAGGGAACAACGCTAATATCGAGAGAAACTAAGGTAAAGGTCATAGGACTATGCCACGGCCACATGGGTGTATACGAAATAGCTTCTGTTTTAGGCTTAAATCCACGAGAAATAGAGTTTGAGGCTATAGGCTTCAATCACGTCATATGGCTGACTAAGTTTAAGTATAAAGGAGAAGATGCTTATCCCTTAATAGATGAATGGATTGAAAAGAAAGCTGAAAAATATTGGGAGAAGTGGAGAGAAGAACAGTGCAACCCATTTGATATACAGATGTCGCCTGCAGCAGTAGACATGTACAGAATATACGGACTTTTCCCTGTAGGCGATACTGTTCGAGGAGGCACTTGGAAGTACCACTGGGACCTCAAAACAAAACAGTACTGGTATGGACCTATCGGAGGACCAGACTCTGAAATAGGCTGGACTATGTACATAGCCTCTCTGACCAGCAAGCTCAAGAAAATAAAGGCAGCTGTAAGTGATACATCTAAGCCGCTAACAGAATTCCTTCCACCAAAGAGAAGCCATGAGTCAGTAATACCCATCATAGATTCGATTGTAAACGATAAGAGAGCAGTATATCAAGTAAACGTACTCAACAAAGGCGCTATACCTGGCATACCAGATAATGTAGCCGTAGAAATGCCCGCTGAAATAGACAGCAAAGGCGTACACAGATTAAGCTTCTCGCCACTACCAAAGAGAATAATGAACTACGTTATGATACCTAGACTAATGAGATGTGAGTGGGCTTTAGAGGCGTTTCTCGAAGGAGGAAGAGACCTTCTCTTCGAGTGGCTCATAGTAGATCCTAGAACTAAGTCTACGAGACAAGTCAATGAAGTAATAGACGCCATATTAAAACTTCCAGGCAATGAAGAAATAGCTAAACACTTCGCTTAGCACAAATATGCTTATTTGAATTAGAAGAACTTGACTTACTATTTGAGACATAAAGATAATTAAATACTGTACAAAGGATATGTCTGTTTTCAGAAAGAATAAGACTATCTGAACAATAGAAAGGTTTACCTTAAACTTAGTCCCTACTAATGCTTCTCTCTTTTCTGAACTAATACGCGTGAGTTAGCGACCGCATTACTCGAATAGTTTCCTCTAGTTTGCGGTATTTTTCCTCAAGCTTCTTTAGCTTCGTTAAGTGTAGGTCCTTGTCCTCTAGCGCCTGGTAAATTATAGCTCCTTCACAGTCTTTCGGTACTGGGAGTCCTGCTACATAGCATAGTGTAGGCACTACGTCAACGATGTTTACTTGCCTCTTTAGTATGACTCCTTTCTTAATGCCTGGTCCACTTAAAATCAGTAGTCCCTTCATTGATCCAATGGAGTACTCACCTGAAGTTATCTGTCTACCGTGCTCACCGGGAGCCTCAGGATAGAAGCCGAAGACAATGTCTCCTATGGTCTCTCCTCTTAGCCCTAGCATTATTGCTTCTTCTCTTCTCAATATGAAAGCAAATGGACATTTCCCTGTGTTAGGATCGCGGTAGCTGTGGAGCACATTTATTACTTCCCAGCGCACTTTCTCGTAGTCTTTGTCGTCTACTATGCCGTCTGGAAACCTTGACTTGAGGTTAATCCATATGTAGCAGGAGCGGTCTTCGAATGCTTTTGTCTGAGACCAGTCTACTATTCTGTTTTCCTTATTCTTATACTTGAGTAGACCTGCTTGCTCAAGTATGTCGTTTATTGATATCCACTTAGAGCCGGGCTCTGTCGGGACAGCTCCGTGGTCTGAAGACACTGCTACTACTGTGTCTTCACCTACTGCCTCTAGTATTCTTCCGACCATTTTGTCTAGTGAAATATACATTCTCTTCTCTAGTTCAGCTAGTTTTTTCCTGAGATTTGGGTCAGGGTCGTGGTCTAGCTTGTTTATAGCTAAGTGGTAGAAGTGGTCTGGGGCATGGGCGTGCATGTAGAAAATATCCCATTCTTTTGTTGTGAGCAAGTAGTAGGCTGCTTCGCCTAGCCAGTCGTTCTCAAACTCTATCATCTCGATGTATGTCTCGTAGTCTACCCAGCCTAGAGCAACCGCGTCTTCCATTGCCCTGAGAGGAAGTCCTTTCTTTACGTTTTCCTCAAGCTCATCAGCTATTTCCGGTGGATAGGTGCCCCCTCTGAGAGAGCAGAAAGTGGAGAAGTATATTGTTACGTGTTTTCCGTCGTCTGAGAGCTTCATTAGCTTTACCTTAAAGAAAGCTCTCTTAGGTCCTCTGTCTGTCTTAAATACTAGCTCAGCTGTCTCACTCCACTTTCCTAAAGTAGTTGTGAACACAGGCTTATCGTCTGTTTTACTCAAGTATCCTGCGACCTTCTTTTCCTCGGGGTCTATTGCTAAATACAGCTTTATTGGCTCGACCTTATCTAGCGTATTGTACTTCCCTACTTCGACTACTGCTTCCAGTACACTGCCGTCCGGATAGTTTTTCCATCCTCTACACGGCTTAGGCTCTATCCTATCAGTTAAGGGAAGATCCTCAGTCGTCGCGCACTGGTGGTCAGCTACGTTAATTAGCCAGCGCCAAGCTGGGAGTGGTCCTCCTTCACGTGTGATACGCCAGCTAGTGATATGTAGACCGTAGCCTGCTACCTGTATGCCGTTTTTCATTCGAGGAGGCCACGTAGTAGGATAGTTGATTACTATAGCTCTCTTCCCTACTTTTTCTGCAGCCTCCCAGATGTACTCAGCTTTAACGTCTTTTGAGGTAAAAGCCTGATAACATACCTTAGGGTGCCCTGGTCTTCGGCCCTTCATTGGGAGATGGAAACATGTTATTCCGTGAGTTCCTGGGTAAGCGCCTGTTGCTAATGTCGTCCAGTTAGGTGGAGTAATAGTTGGATGAGGCACCATGCAGTTTTCTGCCCATACACCATTCTCTACTAAGCGCTTTAAGTTAGGTAGGTCTCCGCTCTCAATAAGTCTCCAAATAGTCTTAGTTAGAGGTGCGTCAAAGCCTATTACGGCAATTTTAGTCATAGAATAAACTCTTCTTTTAGAAATAAAACAGTATGCTGAACCAGTTTTTTGAAATTATTTCTTTTGAGCCCACTTTTCGAAAGGCTTCTCAGTCCAGCTAAGTTAAAGACACTTATGTCTGCTGTACTACTCTGTATGAAAGTTGCCAAGAACTTTAGTAGACTTAAGATTCTTTACACACATCATCGCGTATATTTCTAGCGAAAGATATAGCTGATTTAAGCGGCAAGCTGCTTAAATAGTATATTTTGCTAGTTTATCGTAGTGATCCAGGCAACATGGTTTAAAGACTGGCTTAGATACTCTTATGCTTTACATACTTTCTGGAACAAGACTTTAGGCGAAGTGAAGATACTTTATAGTGATGTAAATGGATTTGTTTTGTTTGCTGAGTGGCCTAGAGGAAGAAGGTCTCGTGGAGGGCTATTCATATTCTATGAGAATAATATAAGGAAGTTTATTGGGAAATGGCTTGACTACGCGGCTGAACTCGGCTTCGACTTAATTCTGATAACGAAGGAAGAGGTCTATTTTCCTTCGGATGCTCAGTCAATATTCTTCATATGGCGTCTAGAAGAGGCAAGTTTTCTTGAACCATCTCAAGATGTTGAGGTCAGAGTTCTTGACTACGGTGAGGCAGTAGATATTGTTAGAAGAGTTACTAAAGAGAGTTGGGGCTTCTCTATTTCACCTAGAAGAGAACTTCACTTAGTTGTGTCTGCGTGGCTAGGAGAAAAGCCTGTTGGAGTAGCTATGTTAAATAAATACAATTTTAATATTGACTTCGGAGTACATGTGGTTCGGGGCTATTGGAGAAGGAGAATAGGAACTAGGCTTCTCTCTGAGGCTGCTGCTTTGGCTGAGAGTCTGGGAGCAGAATACTTGACTGTAGTTAGAGTTCTTAGAAGGAGTAGTGCTGACAAAAAAGCTTTGAGTTTTTATAAGGCTAATAAACCGTCATTAGTTCTTCGAGTACAGCGCTTAGCTCGGCATAGCTATGGTATTTAATAGAAAATATATGTTTATAGTATACGGCTAAGTATTTTACAGGAAGCATGTACATTATATTATTCTATACAGCGATACGTATTATGTTGAATAATATTCTCATATATAAATGTAATCTATTTTATAAGCCTAGATTAGCGTAGATTAATTGAGATTTATAAATAAAATAAAGTATAACATTTTATTAACGTAGATTTACCTAGATAATTAGATGGTTATTTATTATGAAGTAAGTTATAGAAGTATCACTGATGAACAAAGTTTTTATATTTTTATCAACAATTTCTTCCTAAGCAGGGGGATGTTAGTGAAAAAAATAATAGTAGTTGTTTTATTAGCCATCTTAACCATAGGATCCTCGCTGATCTACAGCAGAGTATATACCAAGTCACGTGAAGTATCTTTAAGCCCTGGTCTCTCCTATGCGTATACGACTAAGTATCCTAGTGCAGACGCTTTAGTGAGCTCATATTATCCCACTAAGAACTACGGCAGTAGCCAGTATCTCACTGTATCGTATAAGAAATCAGGATTCTACTCCTATAGTATATGGTCGTACATTAAGTTCAATTTACCTTCAATTCCAGCAGAAGACATAGAGTATGCTAAACTTCACCTGACACTAGAGTACCAGGATTTAAGCAGCTACGGCACTAGCTATAAGAAAATATACATTTACAGAGTGTTAAGCGATTGGAAAGAAGACCAGATTACGTGGCTAAATAAGCCCGGAGGGATTTATACAGGCCACTACTTTATTGTATATAAGACTGCGGCCAGCGGCACACACTACTACGTTGATATAACTGATCTAGTTAAAGCTTGGCTAAATGGAACCTACGCAAACTATGGTATAAGACTGTCAAGCGACACGAACAACGGTTTAATTAGATTTTACTCATCCGAAGCATCCACTTCTTACTCTAACAAACCCTACTTGAGGATAAAGTACAAGATCGGACTAGAAGTCATAGTAACGCCTACAATCGTGACCTGCCCCCAGGGAGGAGAAGTCTCTGTCACGGTACAAGTGAAAGCTCACGGAGGACTAAGCGGCACGGTAACCTTCTCTGTGACAGCAGGTCTTCCGAGTGGATGCACATACTCGTTTAACCCTTCAACAGTATTTCTCTCCTCTACATCTCCTATTAAGACTACAACGCTGACAGTTAAGGTGGGCTCGACTACTTCTACAGGCACATACAATATCTACGTGAGAGCTACTAGAGGGAGCTACTATGATGTAGGTGGATTTAAACTCACAGTAGTTCAGTCAGGATTTACTCTATCAGCTTCACCCAGCTCGCTGACAATATCTCAGGGAGGAACAGCTACAGTAACTATAACTGTCACAGCTATAGGAACATACAACAAGAAAGTCACCCTCACACTGCACTCTGCTCCCAGCGGGATTACTGCGCAGTTTAATCCCTCGACACTTTATCCTGGTAGCTCTAGCACTATGACAATTAGTGTCGGCTCATCAGTAAGCCCTGGAACCTATAATATCGAAGTAAAGGGTGTAGGCGAAGACGGCTTGACAGCTACTACAAGCATTACTGTAACAGTCGTATCCTCAGGCTTCACTCTATCAGCTTCACCTAGCTCAATTACTATTGCTCAAGGAAAGTCGAAGACTGTGACTATTACAGTGAATCCTATTGGAGGATACAGCAAAAAAGTCTCATTTACGCTATATTCTGCTCCAAGTGGGATTACTGCGCAGTTCAATCCCCCTTCAGTTACTCCTGGTGGAAGCACTACTATGACTATAAGTGTGTCCTCTTCAGTATCTCCAGCAACCTACACTATAGTGGTTAAAGGTATAGGCGAAGATGGCAAAGAATCCACAGTAAGCATATCGGTTACCGTTGTAGAGGAGCCATTTGACTTTACTATAAACGCTAAGCCTAAGTTCATCAACGCGAAGAAAGGAGACAAAGTTACAGTTACTGTTAAAGTAACCTTAGTTTCAGGCAAGCCGAAGCCAGTTACCTTGAGCCTATATGGTTTACCTACAGGAACATACTCTTTCGGATATACGAAACTTACTCCAACTGCTTCTACGAAACTAGTCATAGATACTTCGGGTATAAGTGAGGGCACTTATACTGTGACAATAGAAGCTTCAGGCGGAGGAGTGACCAAAGCTGTTACGATAATCCTCAAGGTAATGGGTTTTGATTTCACAGTATCTGTTGAGCCCTCTACTATTGAAATAGAGCAAGGGTCTAGTGGAAGCGTTGTAGTTAAAGTAAAGCTCGTTAAAGGAACGCCCGAAGAAGTAGTGCTGAGTCTAGAAGGCTTACCTTCTGGAGCTAGCTACTCCTTTAGCCCTAGTAAAGTGAA
>QMSB01000069.1 GCA_003650815.1 Thermoprotei archaeon
ATAGAACTATGTATTTCTCTGTAAGAGTAGGAAATATACTGTCATAGTATTTAAGCTTCACCTTTATCTTAAATACTGGAAGAAGATATGTAGTGTCTAAAACTAGTTTATCCATATATTCCTTCCTCTTTTTGAATTTCCTCGCTTAGTTTTTCTGCTTCTTCAGGGCTCAGTTCAATAATACTTTCCCTTATGACTTCTTCTATTGTCGGAATAGGCTCTATTATAAGTTTTCCCTTTTCAACTATTGCTCTGACTCTGCCACCTTCTTTAATACCTACTTTTTGTCTAATTTCCTTACTTGTATAGATCTCTCCCTTCTTTCCGACCTTCAAGATCACTTCTGACTTCAAGACATTTACCCGAAATATTGATTAAGTCGGAGATATTTAAGTATTTTGAAGCTACTAATGTAGTGTTAAGTTAGGCTTTGCTATACATGTTTAAGGCTTCCTGTAGAACAAATTTTTACAAAGTCTTAACTTGACAACACTCTATTGAAGCGGTGATATTTTTATTGCTCTGTTTTCGACGTAGTAGCTTGCCCAGATTTTTCCACAGTAGCATGTCCATGTGTCATAGGGCTCTATGTCTGCTTTAATGCCCTGGCCTAGTATGTAGAAGGGTGCTGAGGACTCTACTTCTGTTTCAGTTACAGTTAAGTATTCTTCTTTGTTGGGTGCGCAGAGTACTATTATGTTTATGGTTTTTCTTTCTAGTTGCTCTGTTATTCTTACTGGTACTAGTGTTTCTTCTTTAAAGGGTATGGTTTCATTGACTTTAATAGCGTACTCCTTATCAGTTTTCTTTACTTCTATGTCGCCTACTGCTGTAGAGAAATGTGTGCCGTTTTTGAGGCATAGAGTTAAGCTGACGTATGGTTTCTGAGAATCGGGTCCTGTTGAGCCGTTTATTAGAATATCTATGTTTCGTAGGTTTTCGTATAGGACTTTGTGAGTATGTCCAGTAATTGTGCAGGCTACGTTAGTGTTTTTTAGTACCATTACGGCGTGTGAATACCACTGGCTGAGTGGGTGGTGTGCTGCGAGTATTTTTATTGAAGAGTCTTCACTTAGTCTTCTTTTAAGCCAGAGGAGATCATTTAGTGATAAGAAGTAGTGGCTTGTACCCGGTATTACTTCTTCTTCACTGAATGTGTCGAATGCTACTATTTTGAAAGCTGCTGCTTTAAATGTCCATAGTCTTTCACACCAGTCATAGTAGTACTGGCAGCCAGGGTCTATGTCGTGGTTTCCCTTTACCCAGAGTAGGTTAGGTAGCTTGTTTTTCATGTGGTTCCAGGCGCAGTTAAACCAGTTTTCCTTAACTGTAGACGACCTGTATTCTCCAGACCCGTTTACGATATCTCCTACTACTATCGATAGAGAGGGGTTGCATTTAGAGAGAACATCTACTGCTTTATTTGCATTAGATGGAACACTATCAGTATAGTGAGGATCAGCAAACCAGCCTATTAGTACAGGATGGAGGTGAACGAAAGACGCCGTCAGCTTTGATGAAACATCGATAAACTTATCTCCATTAGTGTATTCTCCGTGAATACACCAAGTCGAAGAATCAAGGTAAATTCTACTTTTCTCATCAGCTACAACGAAGTCTCCTAGTAACCTACACTCGCCTGTAGGTAGCTTAAACAGTTCTCTCACACACTGCTTAACAGACTATTATTTAAATAACTTCGTAGTAACCTAAAGTTATAGGCTTCGTACATATATATTTAAAACTGGGTAGAGCTGCGTTAGTTACCTGTCTTAAGCTTCTAGGGAGTCGTCTAAATTCCTGTGGGATAGTTTCTTATGAGTGCTACAGGTCTAGCTTGTTTTAGCTTCTGTGATATCCTATAAAGTGCTTTAGCGTATATTTTGCCGAATTCTGTTAAGCAGACTTGTTTTTCTCTTCCCGCGTGTAGCTTATATACTAAACCTTTTCTCACTAAGTCGTCTATCATTCTGCTGTATCTATTTTTAACGACGTTGTCTCTAGGATTTTCTCCACACCACTCAATGAGATCTTTTATAGCATTTGCTTTGCCTCCTTTCTCGTAGAGTGTTATAAGTATTCTCTCAGCTAAAGGTTTCTCAGAGTCGTCTAGTATCTCAAGTCTTTCTTCAGGAAGCATTAGTTTAACTGGCTCTAGTCCCCGCTTATTGTCTTTTTCCTCAAGCCACTCTTCGAAGCGCGGAGTCCCGGGATTTGGTATAAAGTCGCCTCTCTGGATAGCTGGGACTACGTATAAGTATACTCTAGGAACCATTAGTGCTATTGTTGTGACACAGGACACCATTTCAGGAGGCATCGATGTTACGTCTATGTAGATTTCTCGGCCTTCAAGAGACTCTGCGTATACTAAGGGATATAGTTTAAAGAAAACATTTTCAAAGCTCACAGGGTTTACTTTCACTGGCTGTGGTCTAAAAAATGAAAGTTTTCTATAGACTTTTTTCGCGTTTCTCTTAGAGACAGCGCCGTAGCGGTCCTTTTTCATGTCGTAAAGAATGTATACTTTCTCTATCGGTTTTAAGCGTCTCAAGTACTCAAATCCGTCTAGAGCTAGCGTAGGATTGAAGCATATGTAGAGTACTACGACTACCATGGAGAGCACTCAGTTAAATTTGTATTCTTACGGTAACACTCTCGCATTATACTAATATATATTTTTCTGACAGTAACGAAAGTATTCATGACAGTAACTATTTTGTGTGACTATCCTCATGGCTGAGACCATCAGATAGTATCAGAAAAATGTGACTGTCTATAGTGGGGATGTTTCTACCACAGTTATGTGACGGCAACACTTTTTCATTATTTTCATTAGAATTATATTATACTTTCAGTATACTCTCTCTCGTGAAGGCGAAAAGCGTGTTCAAGGGCAATGTAGTTGAAACAGATATTAACATGGTTCTAGATAAGCTCCGCTTAGTCTACTTGAGGAGAAAAGCCAAGGCTCTCATAGACTATGAAGAGGTATATCCAGTACTGAAAGTTAAGAACAGGAGGATCTTAGGACTCCCTATCAGGATTAGTAGACTAAAAGTACTTGATGCTATTCCCCACTCTAAGAGAGTGCTGTCTGTTGACGCTGGACTTAAGGTTCTCTTTGACTGTGGTGCATTTAAGATTATTTTAGCTAAAGTTGCTGCTGGAATGTGGGTTGGTAGAGAGAAGGTTCTTGAGCCAGAGCCTATTAAGAGAATAACTCTTGTCTGGGACAAATTTGAGGCAGCAGAGTGGCTTCTTCGAGTAGAGATAGAGGCTCTTCTCAGCATAGTCCACTTGCTCAAAGCTGGAGACTACTGTATACTAGATAGGTGTCTCATGGCTATGCCAGCTTTCCGTAAGAGTACTAAAGAGTTTTTCGAGAAACTAGATCATGTTCTGAGCAGTAGGGGAGCTATTTTAGTTGGAGTCTCTAAGGCGAGTCAGCTTAGACTGAATACTGGTGAAAGTTTAATAGGGTATCTCTTACACCTAGCTGATAGGAGGCTGAGAGGTGTCGCGTGGTACTATTACCCTATATTTAGGGAAAGTGAGCTTCCTCCGTGGTATTTAGGCAGTATATGTGTTGCTAAACTAGGCCCAGATGTAGAGCATGCTTTTAGAATAGATATTTCGAGAAAAGCTCTGGCTTCAAGAGACATAGGAGATATTCTCGGCGAAGTAGCGTTTCTACAAGACCCAGCGACACCAGGCTATCCTTATCCCGCTAAGGGGGTACACGACATGACGAAGATTAGTGAAGAGGAGCTTGAGATGGAGAGAATGCGTTTCCTCGAGCTTCTCGACGAGGAAGGATTATTGAAGAACTTTATTGCTGATGTCCGTAGTGTGACCTTCAAGGAGCGCTACTTGTGGAGGAGGTAGCTATGAAAGTAGGTGTAGTAGTGTGGACTGAAGGCACTACAGTTAAGTTTAGAATAAGGGATCGAGTGCTAGTTGAGAGAGGCCAGCTTCTCAAAGTAGATGTAGATTACGCTAAATTTATTCTGAGGGTCTTTGACTTTAAGCCAGAGAGTCTGCTTACTCAAGCTGAGATAGCTAGGCTTAGTAAGAAGAAGGAGGCGGGCGAGGATGTAGAGATCTATGATAAGGGCTTAAGGCTGTATGATACAGCGCTAGCCACTATAATCTGTCAAATAGATATAGAGGGGAATGTACATGGTCCCACCACAGTTCCTCCTCTCTTTAGTGAAGTAGAGACGTTGAATAAGAATGATTTAGAGCAACTGAGGTTAGATACAGGGGATCTCCCTATAGGCTATATTAGAGTTGGGCATAAAGTTTCTGAGGCGGTAGTAGCTTTAGATGGAGCTAAAACAATACCTCACCATATTCTAGTCTGTGGAGTAACAGGTGCTGGTAAAAGCAACTTAGGTAAAGTTTTAGCATACTCGATAATGAGGACTAAAGGTAAATACAGTCTAGTACTCTTTGACTGTGAAAGCGAGTATTTCCAGGGAGCTAGTCCTACTCAACTAGGACTAGTCCATGCGCCTGAGTCTGAAGAATACTTACTCTACGTTACTCCCCGTGTACAGGAGCCATGTAAGCTGAAGGTCACTATAACATATAAGGGTGCTGAAGTTGAGCGTAGAGTAGAAGCCTATCCGCTGGTAATAGGCTATGATCAGCTTAGGCCAGAAGACTTTACCTTAACAGGTGAGTTTACTCATCCTCAAGAGGAGCTTCTGTGGCTAGTATATAAGCTTAGGAAGAGAGATTGGCTTAACTTTCTACTTGAAGCCCCACCTGACACTATTTACCGTTTTGTAAGGAAGCTAGCTGCAAAAAACACTATAAATACTCTTAAAAGGAAAATAAAGCACTTACTTGGCTCAGGAGATGTATTCTTAGAAGACGCACCTGACTTCAATACTTTTGATGCTATAGTGGGTGCTGTTATGAGGGGCTGTGTAGTCTTAATAGATATACCCTACGCTACAGAGGGGGAAGAGAAGCTTTTAGCTACAGCAGTAGCTAGGAGAATATTTGATACCTATGAAAAGCTGAGAAAACATGCTCCCGAAGACTGGGAAAAACTTCCCTACGCGCTTGTAGCAGTAGAGGAGGCTCACAGGTACTTATCTAAAACAAGTCTTACTTCAACAGGAGAGCTTAAAGAAAACATCTTTTCGATAATAAGTAAGAGAGGCAGAAAGTATAGAGTGGGAGCACTCTACATAACCCAGATGCCCGGTGAGCTCATAGAGCCAGTAATAAGGCAGAGCTTAACTAAAATAATTCTTCCTTTACCCACTAAACCAGACTACACTAAGGTAATAGAGTATTCTCCCTACCTCGATGAGGCTTCACAAGAAATAAAGACACTTGATAGAGGCGAGGCTCTGGTAATATCACCTCCCTCCGGAATAAGATTTGCCGTGCCGATCAAAGTATTCTCATACGAAGAAATAGTAGGCAAGAGGCTTAGCGAAGAAATATCAGTAAAATACACACCAGCTAGAAAAATAAAGCGTTTTAAACCACTTAAGAAGATAAAAGAAGAAGCAGTAGTATTAAGCTAAATACTACCCTACTTACACGCTCCTCTCACATATAGCTTATATATAAGAAACACAGAATAAGCTTGTGAAAACTTCTCTTAGAGAAGAAATACTAGATTTGCTTGAAAAAGATAAAAGCTTTAGATATGCGGTGGCAGGCTACTTAGGAGTACTAGAGATACTAGAGAAACTAGATAAACTTATCGAAGAACAGATAAAACTTAGAAAAGAAACCAATAAAATATGGATAGAGTTTCAGGAATTAAAGAAAGAAACATCAGAAATAAGACAAGAGGTGCTAGAAATAAGGAAAGAGAATCAGAAGATATGGAAGGAAATAGAAGAAATAAGAAGAGAAAATCATAGAATATGGCTTGAGTTGAGAGGGATAAAAAGAGAGAACCAAAAGATATGGAGTGAAATAGAAGGTATAAAGAAGGAAAATCAGAAGATATGGTTAGAGATTAAGAGGATTGAAGAGAATATAGAGAGTCTTCGTGAAGATACTAATAGGATATTTAGGGTAATAGATGCTAGGCTTACTAGAGTTGAGCACACTCTTGAGAAACTGACTCTCGATATTGAGGAGGAGGCACGAGAGGTTCTCAGGTATCGGTTAAAACAGATGGGTATTAAAGTGGATTTAAGGAGACTAGAGCTACCAGGTCTTGAGATAGATTTATATGGTGCTAGTGAGGAAACATGTGTTATTGGAGAAGTTTCTGTTAGGGCTGGGCTAGGTGTTCTTCATAGACTTTTAAGGAAGTATGAGGAAATAAAGTCTAGCTACCCTGAATTACTTAGAAGGAGAGTTATTTTAGTGATCTATACTTCTCTCGCTTTAAGTGAGCTAGTTGAAGAGGCTGCTGAGAAGAAAGTGTGGGTTCTTAAGGCTACTGGGGATATTGTTGAGCCGACTTGGCTTGAGAATAGTTTTGATCGTGCTTCGTAAATTTCATTAATTCTTGTTCTTAATTAGTAGTGGGTTTGAGTATTAGGAGAGAGCTTAAGTTAAGGGAGTGGAGGGAGGCTGTAAGAGAATTTGAGAGAATAATTAGTTTAATTGAGGATATTTTAAAGAAGCGTGTAGACCCCTTTACAGTAGATATCAGTGAGCTTTTGGAGAAAATGCGCTTGCTTTTAGAGAAGTATGGCGATGAAGTTCTCTTAATGGATATGGAGGCTCTCTCTAGGATAGTTGACTTGATTAAGGAGCAGGAAGAGTGGGTTCAAAACGAGTCTCTAGTTTTAGGTATGGGTCCTCTCTTTGCGCTTGCTAGACTTAGGCAGATGTCTCTTGAAGAAATTGCCGAGAAGTTCTGTGAAGTCTGGAATCCTATTGCCTATAGAGATCAAATGATGGTTTCTACAGTACTCAGAGCGCTCGACTATCTTGATGCCGTGAGGAGGCTTCCTAAAACGCTTACTGGAGTTGAGTCAGTAGACTTTAGGCTCAGTGAAGAGACTTTAAGTAATTTAGGGCTTCTCAGCGAGGAAGCTTTCAGAGAAAAGCTTTCAGAGTTCTCTAGGAAAGTAGAGAGGCTTTTAGGGGAGGAGAGTAGTATTGATTACTGGGATTTAGTCTTAGATGATACTTTTGAAAAATCTCTTGAAAACATGATTCTACTATCATATCTTTGTAGTAGAGGAGAAGTTTCGCTTAAAGTAAATCCTCTTACAGACGAAATTAAAGTAGTGAAACCCGGTAGTCGAGGTGATAGATTTTCTCTAGCTCTTCCATTTAACTATAATATATGGGTGAGAAGAATTGCCGAAAAGAAAAAGAATAGAAGAGAAGGTTAAGAGACTAATAGCAGTACTCTTTCTCAGAAGTAGAGGCAGACCTGGTGTCAGAGGATATGAGTTAAGGAAGCTTTTAGGAGAAGATTACTTGGAGGTAGTTAAGGCGGCTCAGAAGAAGCTAGAGGCTTTAGGCCTAGAAGTGAGAGCAGTTACTGATGAAGGGAAGCTCTTAGACTTAGAAAACCCTGGTTCAGAGATCAGTGAAGCTCGCTTCGTAATAGTTGTTAAAGAGAATCTGAAGCCTGAGGAGCTAAAGAGCTGTGGATGGAGAATAGATGAGATAGCAGTACTTGCTACAGCCATAGTATACATACTCTCACTTAGAGGAAAAGCGCCTAGAGAAAGTATAGTCCAGCTACTTAGAGACAAGGTTCCAGAGTGGAGAATAAACATGGCTTTAGATAGATTCATTAAAATAGGCTACCTAGAGGAGGAAGACGATTTACTTAAATTAGGCTGGAGAACCTACGCTGAAGTAGACTTAGAGAAACTAATGACTATTTTCAGCACCTCTACTCAGTAGCTAGTCTACTGTACTCTACTTAGTCTCTTCTCTACTGAAACTCCTTATTATTCAGCCTATAACATACTCTCTATCCACTGTTCAACATAGAGGGAAAAGTTTTATGGAAAGTTTCCCTCTATACTAAACAATAGTCATTAGATAGTTTTCCTAGTTTTCCATCCTCTAAGACGAATACTTCTTCTGCTAATGATAATACTTGCTGTCTGTGAGAAGCTATAATTAATCTAGTTCTAGTAGACACTTCTTTAAGCACTTTAAGCACAAGTGAGACTCTACTTTGATCAAGGTTTGCGAGAGGTTCGTCGAGTAGCAGATATTTAGGCTCAGCTGCGAGAGCTCTAGCTAAAGCCACTAGTCGAGCTTCTCCTGCTGAAAGTTCGCTAGACTTCTTATTTAGTAAATATTCTATTTCGAGAAGTTTAGCTGCAAAGCGTATTCTCTTACTTCTTTCACTGCTGCTAACGCCTCTGATTTTAAGCGGATATTCTATGTTCTGGAGAACACTTCCTCTAAACAAGTAGGGTTTTTCGTGAACATATATTATTGACCGCCTTAAAACTAGTCTCTCACTTTCACTTATACTCCAGTAGTCTTTACCGTCTACGATGATTTTTCCTCGAGTAGGTTTAAGTAGTCCTCCTATACACTTGAGAAGAGTAGTCTTGCCAGAGCCATTAGGCCCTATAATAACTAATATCCTATTATAGAATCTAAATGAAATACCCTTGAGGACGTATTCTCTACCGTACTTAAACCAGAGGTCTTTTACTTCAATCACTTTTACCACCTATAATTCTGATAGCAGTAGTGAGAACCGCGATAATTACTATGAAGAATAGTCCTAGGCTTATAGCCTCCTCAAAGTTCCCCTTAACTACTTCTAAGGCGATAGCAGTTGTCATTACTCTAGTATATCCCTTAATGTTTCCTCCAAGCATAAGTGCTACACCAAGTTCTCCTATAGCTCTATTGAAGCCTACTAAAATAGATCTAGTGACTAAGGGAAGTCCCTCATATAGTAGAGTAAGGTATGCTTGACTACGAGTAGCTCCTAGAGCAAAGGCAGTTTCCAGTACACCGTCCCTTATTTTACTCAAGCTGTTTGCTAGAACAGATACTATCAGTGGTGTAATTAAGACAGCCTGGCCTATTGATATAGCGAGTGGAGTGTAAAGAAGGCTCAGGAAGCCTAGTGGTCCTGATCTAGAGAGTATCATGTAGAGACACAGGCCTAAGACTACTGTAGGTAGAGAGACAAGAGAATTGAATAGGTCTAATACTATTTGAGCTAAACGTGATTTAGAGACTGCTAGTAGCACTGCTATAGGGATGCTCCAGAGCGAAGCCATCAATGTAGCTAGACCAGAGACTAGTACTGAGCGGAGCACTATAGGAACTACGTTAACCATAGCTCTCCTCCGCTAGAATACTCCATACTTTCTCTAAATACTCCTGAGGCTTTAGTGAAGCTGAATAAAATAGAGGCTG
>QMSB01000070.1 GCA_003650815.1 Thermoprotei archaeon
AAGCCTATTATATATTTTACAAGCCTCAGCACTCTTCTCAGTAATGACCCTAATACCTTTTTTCTCTGCAGCTTCATATACTTCAGGAAGAACTCTCATAAGACCACTATAGCCTGTCCCGATAACAAGAACTTCTATATCTTCCTCTAAAACCTCCCTTATATCATCTAAGCAGAGCTCATGTCCCGCTCTCCTCCACCAGTTAGGCATTATCTTGCTCGGCGTAATAATTAAGTCTCTCGTATAGGTTTTTTCGTCAATCACTATCTCTCCAAAAGAATACTTCTCTACACGAGGCATAATTAATACTCGCGAAGAGAGAAATAAACCCAGCGAATGTAAGCCAAAAGAATTTTCTATCAGCGATGCCACACTACATCATTGCTTCAGGACCCGGTTCTTCATCACTTGTTCTAGTATACTGTTTCATGTTAATATATTTTCATTAAGATCGCGGAGCACACTGCTAAAGTGCTTGCAGCTATTTCAAGTAGGATTACGGCGTCTACTATCTGTTTTTCTGTTAAGGGGCCTTTAGCTAGGATTAAGCGTGCGAGTGTGAGTGGTGCCTGTGGATTTAGTGAGGCCTCTATTAGTCCGTTTTCCTTGACTACTGTTGGTCTAAGTATTTCTCGCCGTTCTTTAAGTCCTCGGACAGAGGATATTACGTAGAACGCGTTCATTATATGAGGGAATAAAGTAACCATTACTATAAACTCTAGTCTACCTATTACAGCTAAAGCTCCTAGAGCAGCACCGACGGATAGGCTACCCATGTCTCCGCTGAAAATTCTTGCTGGATACTTATTATAATGGTAGTAGGCTACTAGTGTTCCGAGAAGTATTAGCGATATGTAGACAGCTTCTACTCTTCCTCCTAGGATTAACGCCGAGACTAGCGTTGCTGTAAGAGCGATGGAACATGTGGCAGGCATTATGCCATTCATTATTTCGAGCATATTTACTGCATTGGCAGGAGCAGCTACTGCTAGTGGAAGTAGGAACCAGTATATGAGGGTCATGCGTAGCCTTCCTATGATCGGCAGCTCTGGTCTACCTATAGTGATTATATTGAGGTAAGCTGCTACGAGAAGAGGCACTACACCGAGAATCGTGAGTCCTGTTTTCACTTTAGCTCTAAGTACCTTTAAGTCGTCTATGAGGCCGATTAGCGCGGTTAACGAAAAAACAGAGTAAAACACCAGTATTCTTAGTAAGGTTTGCCAGTCAATCAGTTTTGCATGAAAGAGAAGCATTGCAACTAATATTCCGGAAGTCACTCCAGTGAAGATAGCTATGCCTCCTATTCTAGGTACAAGCGGTTTATCAGGTTTATGTGCGTCAGGAGCTACTAGTTTTCTCTTTTTCAAGAAGTCTATGACGTATCTTGTTGACACTAAGGTTACTATGAGTGGAACCGCGAAGAGTACGGCTAAGTCTATCATGCTATCAGCGCTGAATTAACTCACACTGGTTTAAAAAATTGGCGAAGAAAGTATACGGCCTATTTTAAAAAATAGGACTATTTGCAGTAGAGAGTAGTCGATAATAATGGCTAAAGAAGTGTTTGTAGTAGAGTCTCTCGAAGACTTTCTCAAGCTAGCCGATAAAGTCGACTTAGTACTGAGAATAGATCCTTACCTGATAGCTTACTACTATGGACTAGTTTTTTGCCTAGACTTAAGCACGCTTCCTGATAAAGATGTTAGAGAGGCTTTACAGAGTCTTAAAACAAAGACTATTTTCGTAAAATCTATCAAAACTACGAAAGAGCTGCTAAGGGGACTTAGTCAGTAGATTTTATTAAAATAGCTTCACTGAGCACTATTTCGTCTTCCTCGCTTGTCCAGTAAACATATTTGAACTTAAAGTTCGCGGCAGCCGCTATAGTCAAGTCTTTATCTACGGCGACTATTCCAAGACGGTAGGGGATTTTCTCTTTCTCAGCTAATTTATTTACTTTCCTGACAACCTCTACTACAGCTTCCTCAGCTGTACAGCCCTCTCCTATAAGGTCTAGCGCAGACTTTGCTGCTACTACTCTTATGATGGCTTCTCCAAAACCTGTGCATATTGCTGCACCTAAGTCGTTGTCTGCGTATAGTCCTGCACCTATGATAGGAGAATCTCCTACTCGTCCAGGAAACTTACATGCAAGACCACTTGTAGAGGTTCCTGCAACAAACCATTTTCCTACAGCTGCTATAGCCCCTATAGTGTCATGAAGCTCAGAGATCCCAGTGGCTTCTTTTATTTCATCAAAGATACTACTATTACTTTTCTTACGCTTAGCCCTCTTTCTTTTCTGAAGGAACTTAACGTAGCTTTCCTCAGCCGGTGTGTCGAGAATTTCTTCTCTAACTAGCTTAGCTAATTTTAGTGCTCCTTCGCCTACTATCATTACATGCGGTGTATAGTCCATAACTCTCTTAGCGAGGGAAATTGGATGTTTTACTTTTTTGACAGCAGCGACAGCGCCGCAGCGAAGAGTTTTTCCATCCATGATAGCTGCGTCTAACTCTAATTCTCCGTCGATATTAGGTATGCCTCCAATACCTACGCTATCTATGCTGGGGTCTTCTTCAATTACTTTTATTCCCTCTACTACAGCTTCTACTGGGTCTCGTTTAGAAAGAAGAATTTCTCGAGCTTTTTCCACGACCTTTTTGCCGAAGAGGTAGTAGGATACAGCTAGTAAACTCGTGTCCATTATCCCAAAAGCAGTCAGTAGCTAGGAAATATATGATTTTTGTTTATAGAGCAGAAATATTTATATATCTCTTTTGCAACGAGTTGAAATGCTTTACGAGTAATATAGAGTAGACTATTTCAAGTGAAGATAATATACTAATAATTAGAATATTACAGTCCCTTTCAATATTTTTCAATTAATCTAACCCAAGTCTTAATTAAGAGGGGGGATATCTGTGGTACCGAGAGAACAAGGCTTATTAACTTGTGTCCTATTTCATAGGCTGCTTCTTCATTCTCAGGCAGTATCTTTAGGAGTAAGCGCCCGCCTTTAAAAAAGTATTTTTCTCCAGGAATAAATCTCCCTTCAAGTATTGGAGCTGCAAATATCTCGCTTAGCCTTAAAATGAGCTTTCTGACAATACTATTCCTTAATTTCCAGGCCAGAGCTCTTGCCTTAAAAAGTAGCCTCAAAATCTCAAGACTCTTTTTATGAAGTAGCTTCTTTTTCAATATTCTGTAAATAAACTCTCTGTCTCTAGGATCGTAGGAGAGTCCGAGTTCCTCTAGGTCTTCGGCTGTCACATTTATGTAGCCACTTTTCCAATCATAGAGTATGTCTAGTGCATCATCTAACATTCCGAGCGCTAGTCCTAAGCACTCAGCTATTTCATTTAGGTATTTCTCTAGGTTAAGCTTCCCTACAAGAAAGTATAGCTTAAAGAAACATACGGCTTTCTTCTCTAAAAGTCTATACATGAATTCTCGAGATAAGACTTTCCCTTCTCTCCTTGCGTCAAGAATAGCGCTTTCATAGAGGTCGTGTATAGTGCTCCATATTTCAGCACGCTCTCTGCTAGAGTAGTACTTCTCTAAGTTTTCGATGAATTGGTTTAGCCAAAAATATCTAAAGGGCATGGGTTTTCTGTAAGTAAAGATATTTTCCTTAATCTCTTGTACTACTTGCCATTCATTTCTAATGATCTCTAGTCTATGGGAAGTATTGCAGGGAGAGTCTATAACGTCGTCTACTTCTCTTATGTAGGCCCAGGCGAGAGCCCATGTTTCTGACCCTATTCTACGAGGTACGAACTGACTGGCATAGTGTAAGAAGTCTCTTTTTCTTAAGTACTTGCGAGCAGAATTTACTACAAGAGAGTACGTTATTTCGCTAAGTGAGTAGTGTAAAACATATAAGCCTAAGGGAGTAGACTCTATTCTCACACTTTTTCTCCACTTTTCTTACTAATACTCTTTTTGCTTAGCTCCTCTACCTTTCGACGAGATTCTTGTAAAACCAGTATATAAAGCGGTACTGGCTGTAAGTTTCTGGTTCTACACCATATTTTTCAAAGACTGTAGCTATAGCCTTCTTAGGGTTCATGCCATAGAATTTCATGAGAAAACACACGAGGATAGTGCTAGTCCTGCCTATTCCCATGTAGCAGTGTACTACAGTCCTTTTACCAGACTCGACTTTTTCTCTAAGCCAGCTAAGTGCCTGCATAAGGCTCTCTATATTTGTAGGAGCACTATGGTCTTCTACAGGTAGGTGCATTACGTCGAAACTTCTTTCAGTTAGATACCTTATATACTCGTCTATACTACTCCAGCCGCTGACTTCAGCGTCTTCATCAGTGGCAATAACTAAGGCTGCTTCTATACCTTGCATTTTCCAGTACTTAACTGCTTCTTCAATAAACATTTTGGCTGGAAAAGAGTCCCTGTGAATATTTTGAAGTACTTCGCTCAGCTTCATCAAAAATACCTTTACTATAGGTATTTAATACTGACTTCTATAAGTGAAGTACTCAAATAAGTGAATAGTTTGTACTCGAAATAGCTATTTCACTTTCTCGTATTTGATTAATTCGAGTTTGTAGCTCCATTTATCGTAGTAGAGATTTCCTCCACGCCACTCTACTTCGCCTCGCTGATTATCTACAGGGTCTGATCTAATGTGCTGTTTAGGAGGATCAAAGTCTTCTGAAATAGCTATATTTGCTACTAGTCTGTAGTGATCTATATTGCCGAAGTAGAATTCATAGTATTTAGGCTCCTTTTTCCTAGCGCCTCCGAAGGAGCAGTCTGCATAAAGCCAGCCATAAGGTCTAATGTAGAACTGAGCCCAGTCGTGTGGAGACTGTAGATACGGATTTATGTACCATCCCGACTGCCAGCGCGCGGGTATACCTACTATCCTACAGAGAGTTATGAAGAGTAGCGCCTGCATACCGCAGTCTCCCTTAAGATTCCTAGCAACATAATCGCTTATACACTCGTATGTAGAGTACTCGTACGCTGAAGCATATTTGACGTGAGTAGTTATCCAGTAGTATATCCTCTTAGCCTTAAGATAGGGGTTCTTTTCACTGCCTACTATTCTCTCAGCCAGCTTTCTCAAGTAAGGAGTAAAGACTATGTGAGGAGGCTCTTCAGCAATGTACTTTAAGTATATTTCCTTGCTTTCATCATATGGCTCTACTTTAGACGGATCTACCTTGAGGTAGAATCCTCTCACGGAATACTCGTAAACCACCTCAAACTCTAGGCTTTCTTCTTCACTCTCAACAGTTTGCTCAAAATATACTGTCCTATGAACATGGCTTTCAGGAGCTACGTGCACAGGATCTGGCTTAGCTGATATAATCTTTACCTCAGGCTGCAGAGGGTCTCTACGCGGAAGAGGCATCCATACTCTAACTTTCTCGCCTACAGGCACTACTCCAGGCTTAACAGTAATCTTCATTCTAACGGTATTTTTTACAGGAAGAAGAAACCTTTGACCAGTCTTTTGTCCCAATTCTATAAGCTGATCAACATGCTCGTGAAGAGCTTTTCGGGCTTTCTCACGCTTTTCATCCACCTTCTTAACTCTTCTTTTCTCAGCTTCCTCACAGAACCTAAATAAATTCGGCAAGAAGGCTCTGAAAAATTTCAATTTACCATTTATCAACCTACAGTCAATATATCCTTCTCTAATCCACTTCTCAAAATCTTCTTCATTTAAATCAGGAATTTCTTCTTCAAGCTTGCTAAAAGCTTCTTCTCTCGACAAAGAATAGTCGTACTCAATTCTTCTCAGTCTCTCTTTCTCATACTCTAATCTAAGCCTCATCAACTCCGGTATTCTTTCATCCCTAATCCACCTGTCAATACGAGCTAAAGCCTGCTCAAACTCGCCAATCTCGACTAGTCTTCTAATGTCGTCGGGAAGACCTACTATCAGAAACTCTAATCTGCGCACGTAGACTATGGAGCATTAAAGTATATGAGTCTTTACCTACCCTTCGGTGATGTAGTATACTAGACGATATTTTTCTCAAAAAATAGTTAAATAGACTAATATTATCTAAAAAATGGGTTAAATGCCATATTATAAAAAGAAAAAATTGTCTAATTGATGGTAAGATTTTTATTACCTTAGGCAGTGACTACACCCATGAAGACAGTTACTATAAAGCTAGATCCTAGCAGGGTAGAAGACTTCGTAAAATACAGTTATCTTGTTTTAAGAGACCCTAAGTACAGGGATATCTTGAAAGTACAGCAATGGATACTATATTACTTAAGAGAGTTTCTCTACGAGAAAGGCTTTACTGAGCTTTTGGCACCTATGGCTAGTCCATGTAGTGATCCTGGTTTAAGAGGTGCGCGTAAGCTGAAGACAAAGCTATATGGTGTTGAATACGAGCTTACATCAAGTGTGATAATGTATAAGCAGGCTAGCGTAGCTGGCTTCGGGAAAGTATTCTTCGTTGCAAGAAACATTAGAGAAGAGCCTCCCGAGAACTTGAAGACTGGGAGACATTTGTGCGAGTTTACTCAACTTGACGTAGAGTGGGCTCATGCTACAATAGACGACGTGATGAGTTTAGCAGAGGACATGATAATCTATACTTTAAAGAAAGTCGGAGAGAAATGTGGCGAGATTCTAGAGAAATATGGTGTAGAGCTAAGAGTCCCGAGCAAGCCGTTTAAGAGGCTTCGCTATATTGATGCTGTAGAACTTCTCGAGAAACACGGATATATGACACCAGAGGGCAAAGAGTTTACACAGGAGGGAGAGGCAGCTCTCAGTAAAATAGTAGGAGACTTCGTCTGGATAACGCATTATCCTGTTACCTCAAGAGGATTCTACTACTTGCCGGATTCCAGCTACCCTGAGTACAACAGAGACTTCAACTTGCTCTTACCCGAAGGCTATGGGGAAGTAATAGATGGAGGAGAGCGCGAGTACAGGCCGGAGAAAATACGTGAGCGCATTAAGAGCCTTGGAGAGCCTCTGGAGAAGTATTCGTGGTTCCTCGAGCTAATAGATATAGGAATACCTCCTAGTGCTGGATTTGGTTTAGGAGTAGAGCGGTTTACGAGATACGTGATGAAGCTGAAGTACATATGGGAAGCAGTGCCTTTCCCCAAAGTACCTGGAGTAGCTCCCTCACCTTAATATATCTAAACTGTTTCCTTTTCATATGTTAGACGAGCTCGACAAGAAAATAGTAGAGCTCTTACAGAGAGACGGCAGAATACCTCTATCGAGACTAGCTAAGAAGATTAAAAGACCCCGTACCACTGTCAATGAGCGTGTAGCACGGTTAGAAAAAGAGGGCTACATACTCGGCTATAGGGCAGTAGTAGATCCTGTGAAGCTAGGCTACAACTACTCAGCAATAGTCATGGTTAAAGTAAAGAGAGGGCTGGGAGCAGTTAAGAGAAACCAGATAGAGATAGCAGAGAAGATAATAGAAGACTGTAGAAAACATAAAGACATGCCATTCGTAGAGGAAGCATGCATAGTCACAGGTGAATACGATATAGCGCTTAAAATATGGATAAAATCCTGGAATCATCTGACAAACTTTCTCATACACTATCTAGCAAAACTAGACGAAATAGCATCTACTGAAACATTTATGATTCTCGAAAAGGTTCCACACCTACCACAGCCCTTTCCAACAGACTAACACTATCTAGTACTCCACGTAAACAATGGATTATTCAATTATATTCAAAAGAAAATTCTTTAGATTAAGTGTATTTCAACTATATTGTTTTTCAGCCATAAAATTAACTTAAATCTATTTAAAATAGCCCTACCAAGTATATTCCTTTTAGCTAAGATAGAAGTATACACATCACAGAGAATCAGAGTATTGTTCAGTTCAATGAAGCCTCTAGATCTCCTCAGCTCTATTCCATAGCCTCCAGCGAAGACACCGTAGACTTTTGACTTCTCATATAAATGTAGCTTAAGTTTAAGATAATTATCTAGTGAGAGGAGAAGACTTCCTGAGAAACCAGTGTCTATTTTTGCTTTAATATCTATGTACCTCTGTTTAGTCGGAGAGTATACTCTAATGGGTACTATAGGCACTGGAGGTTTTTCTTCGTAGCTATACTCTCCCTTGATTACTCTAATTCTATTAGACTCCAACCTAAATTCACCTTTTCTACTTCTTCTTCTCCTACTAATTCTAT
The DNA here is from genome assembly GCA_003650815.1 of Thermoprotei archaeon. GTDB lineage: Archaea > Thermoproteota > Thermoprotei > Thermofilales > B15-G2 > B15-G2. Next base: position 8,173 of record QMSB01000070.1, read on the forward strand.
CAACCCGTGTTTTCCTCCAGCATTTTCCACAGCTTCAGCTGCTTCTTCTAAAGTCTTATAGGCACCAAGAAACCTACCTTTACTAAACGTGACGTAAAGTCCTTTATACTTAGAGAAGAGATGATCTTTCATAGCCTCATATGCTCTTCTATTTACTTTAGCCTCTTCCTCTATTTCCTCCAATTCAGCCATAAGAGGAGGTTTTACTGAAAGCCATAGCTTTAAAGCCTCATTCACAGCATCAGCTACTCTTATCCCCCTCAAAGCAGCAATAGCCTTGACTTTCCTATACGTCTTCACGTCAATACCTCTTATCGAAACAACAGACATCAAGTAATACTTGTTTACAAGTAAATAAAGATTACTTTCTTACACCTAGAAACTCTCTCAGTAAACTTAATCTACCAAAATCATAGTCAATAGTAGTAAATATTTAAGTTAAGAAGATCAGACCCGCGGTTCTATGTCACCGCGAGTCCTTATCAGAGGCGGTCATCATTCATATATGTTATATCAATTGGAACTTTTAAGTTTAGTTTCATGGGAGAATAGTCTTAACTCATTTATTTCTTTAAATGAGTTATTGTATATGAGTATCAGTTATCTTGAGCCGGAAGAATACGACGAGTTTATGCGTTTCTTAGAGAAGTGCTATAGGCACACGAGAGACTATTTTCCGCGAAGATATCCTCATGTGTGGTGTAAAGATACAGTTAACTACGAGAATAGGCTTATCCTAAAAGTTGATGGAAAAATAGTCTCACATGTAGGCATATTTCCTCTCAAGCTTATTGTAGAGGACTGTACTATACCTGTCGGAGGAATAGGCGGTGTAGCTACTTTACAGGAGTACCGTGGACGAGGCTATATGACTAAGCTCATGAACGCCGCTATTGAGAAAATGAAGAAAGACGGCTATCCTCTCTCAGTACTGTGGGGTGATCGTCAGCGCTACGGACACTTCGGATACGAGAACGCTGGTAAGCTAGCCTACATCACTATTTCTCTTAGATCACTTAAAATAGAAACTAAAGCCGAGAAAATAGGTTATAGTAGAC
>QMSB01000071.1 GCA_003650815.1 Thermoprotei archaeon
CATGAAGATATAGTTAATGCAGTAAAAGAGGGATTGAATATTCTAATAGTCTCTGCTGACAGAGACAAGAATCCGTCATTAAGTATAAGAGGATTATTAAGTTCAATTCAATTAAATGTAATAGAAAAAGATTATCAAGAACTATTAGTAAACATCAATAATGAAGAGATTTTAGTTAAAATAGTCGAACAAGGACTATCTGAAGGGACTATGGAACTCGAAGATGATATTGAGAAACTAGCTGTTCAGCAGCAACCTAAAATTTCAGAAGCAATAGAGATCTTAGAGAAAATACTAAAAAAGAGGTTCAATTCAAAACAAAAAGTGGGAATCTTTGAGGCTATTATGGTTAACAATGACGGTTTACCTAAGCTAATATCAGGGTTACTAAAAGAAGCTAGTCATCAAGAACTTTTAGACAAGTTTTCAAAATATATCGAAATATTATTTAAACTTAATTAGTAATCTACTTAAGCTCAACCTAACTATTTTCGCTTAGAAATTTAATGTTTATTTAATGTTATTAAAAAGGCCACTATTATGAAGAATACTATTACTACTATGAAGCTACTTTAAGTAAACTAAGTGAAGTGAAATTGAGATTAAAGAAGTATTATTCACAGCCCGATGAAAAAGCGTATTCTTTAGGTTTTTCCTTAAGAGTAAACGGTGATATTAGGCTCTAGTTTAGCTGAGGACTATTGAGAAAGTAAAGCCTATTATGTCTGTGATCACGTGTGCTGTTGAAATTACTAAGAGTTTTCTTCTCTTGAGGTAGGTGTAGCCGTAGATTAAGCCTATTATAAAAGTCGCTATTGTGTGTAGAGAGAAGCCGTGCCATATAGCGAATGCCAGCGCCTGTACTATTAGAGCTTTATTTGAGCCGAAGTATTTTTCAAGTACTTCTATTCCAAAGAGCCTCCATATAATTTCCTCAAATATTCCCGCTGTAAACGGAGCTATTGCGATAAAGTATATTTTAGAGAATAGCGGTAGATCTGAAGTGATTTCATGCCAGTACTCAAGGTATTTTTCCCAGGATCCCTGATAGTAGATAAGACAATTGACGTACTGCATCGACATGATGATTCCTTGAGAAAGCAGAATTAGTGCAATGATTAAAGCAATACTTACACTAGGTTTTTCTGAAATATCGCTTATGGAATACTTTTCTTTAACTATGTCCCAGCCTCCAAGAAGTTTAACGACATAAAGGCCCCAGCCTACCTGTATAACTGACCAGTAGAAATTGTATGTGAAAATTGCTTTAGCTACAAGAATCCCTATTTTCTCTGGAGGCACTCCTCTAGCCATAGCTCCTGCTACGTAGCTCATAGCAATTACATTAGAACATATCATGTTAAGTATAAACGGTGTAAAGATCACTAGAAGAGCTTTACCCTTTCCCACATTTGCCTTAATCATCAAATATACTCTAAAACAGCTTTATTTAAGCATTCATAAAACTTTGAGAGACAAAGCGTCCCCGTAAGCGAAACGTTTATATTCTAATAAGCTGAATAGCTAATCAGTTATGGATAGTATCAAGAAATATGCTAAAAAGTTCAAGGGGATCTGGGGTAGTGGACGTGATGTACCTTTTACAGCTTTCACAGCAGATAGCAGAAAAGCTATAGCCACTTTATTAGCGTTAGAAGGACCTCTTACAGCTAAACAAATTTCAGAGAAACTAGGCCTTTCAGCAACGACAGTGCTTGATCACATAAAGAAGCTAGTCGAACATGGTATAGTTAAGGAGGTAGAGTATCCTTATAAAAAGTATAAGCAGGAGCGCTACTATGCCCTAGCAATTCCCGTATTTACTGTTAAAGAGCTAGAGTCACTGAAAGAATTATTAAAAGATTTTAGTGATATTGCAGCTGAAGCAGTTAAAAAGGTTTACGAGAAATCGCTAATGAAAGCTGAAGAATGGTTTAAAGATACTCTAATGGCTAAACAGGGCTACAAGTTGACAGACAATGAAATACGATGGCTTTTATGGATGTTCGTGATAATGAGCATCATTGAAGAAAAACTAAGAGAATATGGATTAATAAAATCTCCTTTTGAGACTGAAAAAGGGTGTTTCGTATACTTAGTAATAGATAAAGGTAGTTGAGAGTAGCCATGAAATACATGATTGTTGCCAATAACTTAGTGAAGAGGTTTAAGAAAGAAAAAGGTAAGGGAGTTGTAGAAGCATTAAAGGGGGTTTCACTTAATGTAAAAAAGGAGAGATTTTCGCAGTTATGGGACCTAATGGTGCGGGAAAAACTACTCTACTTAAAATCTTGTCATGTGTCATTAGACCTCTTTCTTATATTCTGCCGCATACTTACTTTTATGAAACACTGAGATTAGCGGTATCTAAGGGTGTTTGGCTGCACAACTGCTACTATTTGTTGTATCCATTAATAATTCAAATAGCTATTCTGCTTCCGCTAGGTGTCGTTTTATTTAGGTACTCGCTCATAAAGGCGGAGAAAACAGGCGACTTAAGTAGATGGACTTAAATTATTTAAATACTTTAATTAAATAGGATTTATCTTAATTGTGATGAATCTTTAATCTAAGTGTATTAGTTATGCCGGTGAAATAATTGAATGAATTAAGGGAGCTATTTCTAAGGAAGAGAGCTGAGTTTTAAAGAAAGTAAGAAATAGATAATTAATTATTCTATTCTTATTTGATATTTTAGTTGATTGAGGAAGTCGTTGAGCTGCTGGAGGACTATATTTACTTGCTTTAAGGGGTATTTTAGTCCTTTTCTTGGGAAGTAGAGTAACTTGTTTTTATATGAGACTACTATATTGTTTTTTGAGACTAGTATGTTTTTATCTGGAGGAGCTGTTATGTAGACTATGTTCTTGGAGACATATACTAGCTTGTTTTCTTTAGCTACTATTATCTCATAGTAGTTTTCTCTAGGGAATACTGCTGTAAAGTATTTTGATTCGCTACGCAGAGCTTTAAGATTTATTTTCCTTTCTTCAGCTAGTTCTTCGCATATATCGAGTACTTCCTCAATAAAGTCTACGTCTGCTTCTGCTTCGCTTAGCTTTAGCTCAGGGAGAGGATTCATGAAGACTAAGACTACGTCTTCTCTACTTACTTTAACTGACTTTCCTAGAGCGCCTTGAGACGTTTCAATTACAGTGTCTACTGCGTACTCTAATGGTCCCTTAAACGCGTAGCCTACGTGTCTATCTCTATAAGAGATTTTGAGTACTTTTGCTCCCTGCTTTACCTTGAGATAGCACTTACTGTTTCTAAACAGCTCTGTCTCTTCTTTTAGCTCAAAGGTTTTAGGCTCAATCTTCCACATCGAACTCACCTAGGTATCTCACTAGACTTGAAACCATTTTTAGTGCGAAGCGTCCGGGTAGTGTAATTAAGTATCTTCCTCTAACAGCCTCCTGAACTACTAGTCCTGCTTCCTCCAATATATTTAAGTGACTTGAAAGTGTTCCTGCAGAAATGTTAGATAGTTCCTCTTGTAGTTCTTTAAGATACTTGCCTCCACGGGAAAGAGACTTAAGTATCTTGAGTCTATTTTCGTTAGCTAGAGCTTCTAGGAGCTTGGCTGCCTGCTTCTCATTAAAGTCTACCGACTCTCTTACTCTTCTCCGCTTCCCTCTAGCAATTACTACTCCTCTAGGACCTATGAAAACAGCTCTCTCAATTTCTTCTCTGATACCTTCCATGATATCTTCAATTACATCTCCTATAAACCTGTCTAACCCTATGATCACTCTCTTCCTGGGATAAGTCATATACTCTTCTTCCTCAGCTTTACTTTCCTTCAGTCTACGAAGCTCCTCTTTAAGTCTCTCTACTTCTCTCTTCAGCTCCTGAAGAGACTCACGGAGTAACTCATCTTTTTCGCTCATACTCTCACCCAATTCTATTCTAACTAAATCTATTTCTACTATAATAGAATTGAATTTGATGTATATAAAGATAGCGGTAGAGAATCGAGAAGTCTCTGTAATTCTATTTGTAATCAAATATCTGAAGATATTTAATTATAAATGAATTTTGTATTATTAATTAAAATAATTATCAAGGAAGTAGTAATCTACTTGTAGCCCTATATTCTCCAGTAAATCTTCTTAGAGCCAAAGAGTACTTTTTTACTAGATACGCCACACAGTATAATGAGACTTACTGTAACTAAAAGCTTCCATTAAATGAATTTGAGTTAAGTGAAGAAGAGTGCTTGAGAACTGAAGTTAATTAAATAGCTTCTTTCTAGAGTTAAGTACTATGAAGAGTTTAAGACTGTTAGAAGGCTCCTTGAATTAATAAAGAAGCGTGAAGAAAGACTTGAGTCTAGTGAGAGTATAGAGTAGAGGCGTTATGTTTAGTATGAACTAATGTATGAAAGAGATTATTTGTTACTTTTATTGAAGCCTAGTATTAGTCAGGAGAAAGTTATTGAATTTCTGTATGCTTTACAGGAAGAATAGTATTTTAAAGTTTAGCCATAGTGCTATAGCTGCCATTAATGCTGTTAGCCAGACTATTTTATTCCAGTGGAATATCTTATATCCATCCAGTATTCCTAGTGGTATTAGGTTGAATAATGCGAAGTCTGCGTTTATTATTGCTAGTAGGTAAGTGAATGATGGTAGTATTCTTAAGTGGAGTAGTATTAGGCTTAAAATGCTTAAGACTATGTTGGAGAGAGGCCCTGCTAGTGCTATAGCACCTATTTTTGATCTATCTCCACCAAATACGGCTACGTAGCCGGGGGCTATGATCTTCACTGGAAGGACGGCTGAGAGAGCTGTTAAGAGTAGTCCTTGATAGGATACAGTGAATCTGGCTCTATACCCATAGTTTATAGCGGTATACCTATGAGCTAGCTCGTGTACTAAGAAGGATACTAATATTCCTATTATAATATATATAAATGCTAGTGGGCCCGTGAAGATAAAGAGCGAGGAGTAGGCTAGTGTTATAGCTAGTACTGCTAAGAATATATCTCTTAGTTCTCCTGAGTAGAATAGGGGTGGTCTCTTTCTTATAGGCTTTACTTCTACTTCTTCGGGTCTGAATATTCTATATTCGACTGCATACTTATCTGGTATTTCTACTACTCTCCACTCTCCTCTCTTTAATCCCGGGCAGTCGTGGTTCTCTGGTAAATGGTGTTCTACACAGAATAGCCCTCCACAGTATTTACACTTGAAGGGGAGTCCTTCTATAGTTTTCCCACAGTACTCACATTTTACCGTAGAGATCCCCCTTACTAGTATGTAGTGGGTAGTAATATCTTCTCCGCTCAGATCTATAGTAGAGTACTAGAGTAAGTTAATTATTTTTTCTTTTAGCTCGCTAATTATTTCTATTGTTTTTGAACTGTAGTAATAGCCTTCGCCTTTGAGGTCTACTGCTTTCATGTAGTTACTAAAGAAGGTGAATGTGCTTAAGTCTTTTAGCGACTCTACTAGCTTATTTTTCCCTAAAGTATTCTCTACTTGTAGACTCATATCTACTCCCACCATGTAAATTGAGCCCATGTTTCGGTACAGCTTGTTGAATATTTCTTCAGCTTCTTGAGAAGATCCCTCGTATGCTCTAATTATCCCTTCTTCTACTTTCCTATACTCTTTTTGAATATTTTCTCGTAGTTGAGTGTACTTTCTTAGAGCCGCGTATGGTGAGGCTACAAGTGAGGCTACTCCTTCACCTACTATTTCAGAGACAATACGGTAGACGTTTCTTAGATCTAGTGACCCGCTTCTAGATAGCCTCCAGTATACCTCCCTATAGTACTGGCCTATAGCCTTGTGGTGTAGTTCGTGTCCTAGGATAGCTGAAAGCTGATTAATGTCGTTGAGAAAGCATGCTATATTCATTACGATAGCTGTAGTATCTATTAAGTTGACGCCGTACGCATTTGAGCCACCTAGTACTAGATATGCTTTAGCTACTACTTCAGTTTCCTCTGGGAGATATGTTGTAGCTCTTCTACAGGCTTCACTTAATACCTTATTTTTCTCAAGCTCCACGGTTTCTATAAAATCGTAGTAGGCGTCAATATTGTTTAAGTACTCTGAAAATTCTTCGTAAAGATGCTTTAGTCTTTTCTCAGGTTTCTCGCCTATATATAGTTTTTTTAGTACTTTAATTAGGTCTAATGTAGATAGGTTGTGGGAAAAGAGCATGTAGCGGTATGCTCTAAGCTTTAATACCTTTTCTAGTATTTTGACCCAATCTCCTCCCTTTTTTAATATTTCTAGAACACCGAGCATTTTCTTAGCAGGAGTAGTGTCTAGCGATAGATACCATAGCATACTACTATTAATAGTGGGAACTCGAATATATGTTGTTTATGTCTACTGAATATGAGGCTTTTAGCTTAATTAAGTAAAGTTATTTGAGTTAATGTTTTAAGACTCGAGATGTTAATTTATTGATTGAAGTGTTTTTAGCCCATAGACGTTTATTTAAGAATAGGGGGGCTTTAGAGCTGTCTTCAGCTATTAGTAAGTGTTCTTCAAGAATATCTGGTTTCATTTTTATATCTCAGTTAACTGGATTCGGGTCTCTACTGCCTTTAGTGTCGCTTAGCTCTGTCGTGGGTCCTGTTTACTTCTATGCATCTCTTTTAGTAGTGCTTATCTTAATGACGATATTTACTATATTTTTTAGTTTGAGAGTCTCTATTTTTTATAAGAGAGCTTACTCTACTCTAATTGAGGAGAGGTCTACTAAGAGGTCTCTTAGCGTAGTGAAGGAGACTTATAGTTCTTTGAAGAAAGTCTTCTTGCTAACAGTAGTCACTTTACTTGGAGTAGTGTTTTTACCTGTATTAAGCTCAGCTATAGCTATTAGTATGGAGAAGTTTGCAGTGCCATTTCTAGAGTTTACCTTAGTTGGTTTGGTCTTAGGGGGTTTCACAGGGACTATCATGTCTACACTTCCATCAGTAGTAGAGGCTAAAGTGAAGTCTATTGAAAGTCTTGGGGCTAAGGTAGCTTACTCTTACGGCTTTACGAGCAGTAGCTACTTAGGGTACTCTAGTATTTCTTCTGGAATTACTTTGAGTAAAATAGAGGATCCTCTATTGAAGCTAATCAGAGATTTAAGTGAAGTAGGCGAGGTCTCTCTAGTATGTTTAGATGTTTTTACAGGAGACTTAGTTCTAGTATCTAATAAGTGGATTTTTGCTGAGAAAGTTTTAGAGGACTGGTGTATGAAGAATAATGCCTGGGCTTTGGAGAAGAAAATTACTATAGAGGATTTCCTTAAGGGTGTTAGGGAGGAGAGAAAATACTATACTTTAGTTAAGTTGAAGGAGGCTGCAAAAAAGCTTTCAGAAAAAGTATTGAGAGGAGAAGTCAGAGTGCGGGTATTTGAATTAGGTTCTCTTTCTTTGAGGAGAGTGAGTATTAGGGATGTTTATGGATATATTCTTAAAGCTTACTCGACTATAATAGTACTACTAGTGATGACTGTAGTAATTTCTATTCTTTCATAAAGCTTACTGTTGAGAATAAAGTTATGTCATTGAGTTTCTTCTATACTACTGATGAGCGAAGTACACGATATTATAGTTGTTACTACACCGACAGTTCCTGGCTTTAAAATAAAAGCTATCTTAGGTATTATTTATGGAGAATCATGTAGAACAAGAGGCATGCTTGGACGCTTTATCTCAGGTATAGAAGCTATTACTGGAGGGAGGGGGAGTGCGTACTTAGAGGAGATTAGAAAAGCTAGAGAGGAAGCTATTGAAGATTTAAAAAATAGGGCTAAAGCCATGGGAGCTAATGCTGTTATTGGCGTAGACTTTGAGACAAACGAGATACTTGAAGGCTTCATCGTAGTATCGGCTTACGGCACAGCTGTTATTGTTGAGAAAGAGCCTGAAAGCGATGTCGAAGTAAGGACAGCTCGTACAACACAGACACTGCTCTGCCCTGACTGCGGTAATCCAGCTACATATTACCCTCAGTATGAGAGATGGTACTGTCATCACTGCAGTAAATGGCTTTAAGCTTCCTTAAATTTATTTAAATAAATCGATTTTGGTGCTCTCCACCATTGTTTTATTTTTTCAATATCACTTAGAGTAAACTCGTCTATTTTTCTTTCTACAACTATAGTGTTACTATAGTTGTTTTCGCGAAGTATTTTAAAGAATCTGTTAAAATCTATTATACCTGTGCCTAAGGGTGCGTGCTGATCGTAGCGTCCGTCGTTATCATGAATATGTATGTGAATTACCCTATCTACTAATTCTTCAATATAGTCGGCTGGCTGACAGACAGTATTAGCGTGTCCTGTATCTAAAGTTATTTTGAGGCTCTCGCTGTTTACGACAGAGAGTATTTTAAGGAGTTCTTCACAATCTTTACCGAAATGAGGCGTCTTCAAAACTTTCCCTTTAATACATACTGCCGTAGGCATATTCTCTAAGCCAAGTAATACTCCTTTTCTAGAAGCATAGTTTGCTAAGTACTTCAAGTACTTTATTGAAGTCTCCCAGGCCTCTCTAGGCTCTAAGTACTTATAGTGAACATCAGAGTAAGCATATCCTGGTGCCCGCGGATTATAGGATGCCGGATGAACTGTGACTACGGTGAAGCCTCCAGCCGCAGCATAGTCTACTGTGGCTTTAAGCTTCTCTAATACATGTTTTCTTTCCTCTGAGTCTAGGTAAGAGAGATTGGCTGCACTACATTCTCCTCCTGGCTCATGGAGCAGTAAAGTAATATTACTTACTTCACGTGTAATCTTACATAATTTTTCTAGAGTATCTAGTTTCACAGAAAATTCGGTGCAGTCTAACTTCAGCTCATTAAGTACTTTAAAAGTCTTTTTAATGAAATCTCTCATTAGTGGCCCGGCTTCATCGAGACTTTTGCCGTATATTTTTCTAATGATTTCTGTTGCGAATACTCCTATCTTCACGAAGAAGATAGCTTAAGGCTATATAAAAAACTTTGTAATATCTAAAGACCGACTAATTAAAGTTCTATCGGGTTCACTTTTTGTGACTCATGAGCAAGATGACAATAAGCCATCCAAAGTAAAGTTAAATAGACAGGCGACAAACAAGCCAACAGGCAGTCTCCTATGTGTAAGCGGTTTAAATTAACTTAATGGCTTTAAATGTTTAGTATCTTCTTTAGTAGTTTATATACGTCTATTGCTTTTAGAGTTGTGCCACAGTAGGGGCATTTTACTATATCTCCTTTTTCTGGTAAATC